>DATCQF010000632.1:0-2339 GCA_036569735.1 Allostellaceae bacterium
TCGATGGACCGTATCCTCTTCGCCGTCTTCCACCACGAAAACCAAAACCAGGGCGTCAGCACCCCTCTCCTGCTGACACAAACCTTTTGACGTCACCTCTGCAAAGTCCGGGGGAGGCCGCGCGGGCCTTCGTCGAGGTAATCGAATAGCCGGCAGACGGCGGGGCCAATCGGCGTTATATTGCAGCGCCACGAGATTGGCGATTTGCCGGCGGGGTGGTTGGGTGAGGGTGGCGTGAGCGGGGCCGAGGATACGTTGCTGTCGCCCGCGCACCGGGTCGCGGCGGGCAACGCTGTGGCCGCGCCCGGCGCGCCGCCGCGGCGCCGGCTGTTCCGCAAATATGCGCTGTTGGTCATCGCGCTGGTAGGCACCGCGCTGCTGGTCAACAGCGGCTTCGATTTCTGGTTTTCCTATCGCGAGAACAAGGCGGCACTCGTCCGCATCCAGCAGGAGAAGGCAGAGGCGGCGGCGCGGCGCATCGAGGAGTTCATCGCCGAGATCGAGCGCCAGATCGGCTGGACGACCCATGCCCAATGGTCGGCGGGCCCGCTCGATCAGCGCCGCCAGGATTATTTCCGCCTGCTGCGCCAGGTGTCGGGAATCACCGAATTGTCGCAGCTCGACGAAAAGGGCAGGGAGCGGCTCACGGTCTCGCGCCTGAAGATGGACGTGATCGACAGCGACGTGGATTTTTCGCAAAATCCGGCCTTCATCGAGGCCAAGGCGCACCGCATCTGGTTCAGCCCGGTTTATTTCCGCAAGGAATCCGAACCGTACATGACGCTGGCGATGGCGCGCGACGGCAAGGTTGCCGGCGTCACCGTCGCCGAGATCAATCTGAAACTGATCTGGGACGTCATCACCGCCCTCAAGATCGGGCAGAGCGGCTATGCCTATGTCGTCGACGAGAAGGGCCGGCTGATTGCTCATCCCGACATCAGCCTGGTGCTGCGCGACACCGATCTTTCGAAGCTGCCGCAAGTCGCCGAGGCGCTGGCGCCGGCGCCGGCGCCAAGTCCTGAGGCGGGCGGCGACGAGCACGCCGCCAGGGTCGCGCAAAGCATTGGCGGGCGCAGTGTGCTGACCGCGCATGCCGCGATCGCCCCGGTCGGCTGGCAGGTGTTTGTCGAGGTGCCGCTCTCCGAGGCCTTTGCGCCGCTCTATGGCGCGGCCCTGCGCACCGCGGTGCTGCTCGCCTTCGGGCTGATCGCGGCAACCCTGGTGGCGCTCGTGCTGGCGCGCCGCATGACGGGCCCCATTCGGGCGATCGAGGTGGGCGCCGAGCGCATCGGCGCTGGCGAATTCGACCGCCGCATCGAGATCCATACGGGCGACGAATTGGAAGCCCTCGCCGAGCAGTTCAACCGCATGGGCGCGGATTTACAGAAATCCTATGCCGAACTCGAGCAGAGGGTCGCCGACCGCACCGCCGAACTCTCCGAATCATTGGACCAGCAGACCGCAACCGCCGAGGTGCTGGAGGTCATCAACGCCTCGCCCGGCGACCTCGCCCCTGTGTTCGACGCGATGCTCGATAAGGCAACCAGTCTATGCGACGCGGCCTTCGGTATTTTGTGGTCGTTTGACGGCGAGTTCGCAAAGGCGGCGGCACTGCATCAAGTCCCGCCTGCTTTTGCCGAGTTCTGGAGAGAGCCGATAAGGCCAGGCCCGGACACGGGCCCCGGGCGCATGATGCGGGGGGAAGACGCTCTCGCGATCGACGATGTAACGGCCATGGCGGCCTATCAATCCGGCGAGCCGCTGGTTCGGGTCGTCGGCGATCTCGGCGGAGCGCGCAGCATCATGATTGCACCGCTACGCAAAGAAGAAGCCACCCTCGGTGCCATCACAATCTACCGCCAGGAAGTGCGACCGTTCACCGACAAGCAGCTCGCGCTGTTGGAGAACTTCGCCGCACAAGCGGTGATCGCGATGGAGAACGCGCGGCTGATCACCGAGACTCGCGAGGCGCTCGACCAGCAGACCGCGACCGCCGAAGTATTGCAGGTCATCAACTCCTCGCCGGGCGACCTCGTGCCGGTGTTCGATGCGATGCTCGACAAGGCCATGCACTTGTGCCAGGCCAGTTTCGGGCAGCTGAACACCTATGAAGGCGGGCGCTTTTACACCGTGGCGATGCGGGGCGTGCCGGCACCGCTGACTGAGTTCCGGAAGAACAACCCGCCGGACTACGGGCCAGGGACAGGACCGGCACGGATTCTCGCCGGCGAGCGCATCGTCCATACCCTCGATCTCAAGGAGGGGGACGCCTACCAGGCCGGTGAGCCCAACCGCCGCGCCCTCGTCGATCTCGGCGGGGCGCGTACCTCTCTGCTCCT
>DATCQF010000633.1:0-3465 GCA_036569735.1 Allostellaceae bacterium
CCCGACGCGGTGCGCCGCGCCGCCCGGCTCGCCGACGGCTGGATGGGATCCGGCGGGTCTCGCATCGCCGATTTCGCCCGATCTGTCCCGATCCTCAAGGAGGCGCTGGAGAAGGCGGGGCGCGACCCGGCGAAATTCCCGATTTCGAAGCGGGTGTTCATGGCGGTCGACGAGCGTCCCGCGGCGGCGCGGGCCGACCTCTTGCGCTGGTTCACCGACGTCTACCGCAACACGCCCGGCGTCGATATCTGTGGGATTCACGGGACGCCCGAGCAGGTCCGCGAACGCCTCGAGGAGATGGTCGCGATGGGCGCCAACCACCTGCTGCTCAACCCGGTTTCTGGTTATGCCGAGCAGCTCGAAGCGCTCGCGGAAGTGGTGGGGCTGAAATGAACACGACCCAAACCGACCCGGTCAAACAGCAGGTCGCCCAGCATTGGGATCGCCGGGCGTCGCATTTCGACGAGGATTTTGGCCACAGCATCGGCGGTCCCGCCGAGCGCACGGCGTGGGACCGCATCCTTGACCTGGTGATCCCCTCCGGCGGGCCAAAGGACGCGTACGACGCCGGTTGCGGCACCGGGTTCCTCAGCCTCGAATTGGCCGCCCGCGGCCACCGCGTCACCGGAGTCGACTTTGCGCCGGCGATGCTCGCCGAGGCGCGGCGCAAGGCGGCGGTACAGGGACTCGCGGTCCGTTTCCAAGAGGGCGACGCCGAAAACCTGCCGTTCGCGCCCGCCAGCTTCGATCTCGCGATCAGCCGGCATGTGCTGTGGACCCTGCCGCATCCCGAGGCCGCGATCGACGAATGGATCCGGGTGCTGCGGCCGGGCGGACGGCTCGCGATCATCGATGGCGCGCAGTACAACGACGCAGCGGCGCCGCCGCAGCGCGAGAATGCCCGCACCAGCGCCGAATACGCCGCGATCGGCGACCGGCTGCCGTTCTACGGCGGCCGCCCGCGCGTCGAGATCGAGGCCTTGTTGCGGGCGCGTGGACTGAAGAACGTGGCGGGCGATCCGCTCTCTGACCTGGTGGCCGCGCACAACGCGCGTCTGGCCGCGGCAGGAAGCGAACCGCGGCCCCGCCAGCGCTATGTCGTGTGGGGCGATGTCCCCCGATAGGAGGAAACCATGAGCTACGAATACCAGCACATCCTGGTCGACATCGAGGACGGCGTCGGCATCGTGACGTTGAACCGGCCCGAGAAATTGAACGCGATGAACCGGCGGCTTGGCGCCGAGCTGCAGGATGCGGTGAAGCGGCTGGACGATGACGATGCGTGCGGCTGCATCGTCCTCACCGGTGCCGGACGCGCCTTTTCGGCCGGCGGCGACATCCACGAGCAGCTCGAGGACGACGCCAAATTCACCGACGAGGAGCTCGACCGCATGCGCACCCGGCGCGGCTACCTCGACGTCAGCATCTCGAAGAAGCCGGTCATCGGCATGATGAACGGTCTGGCCTTTGGCGGGGCGGCGGTGGTCGCCTCGGCGCTCGACATGCGGATCGGCTGCGAGGACACCAAATTCCGCTTTCTCGCCGCCGCCTACGGCCGGATCAACAGCACCTGGACCCTGCCCAACCAGGTCGGCTGGCCGATGGCGAAGGAGCTCTTGTTTTCGGCGCGTGTCGTCGAGGCCGAGGAAGCCTACCGCATCGGCCTCCTCAACCACCTCGTGCCACGCGATCAGCTCCGCGCCAAGACGATGGAGCTGGCGAAAACCATCGCCGGCAACAACCGCGCCGCGGTGATCGGCATCAAGCAGCTGCTGCTGAAGCAGATGACCGAGAGCGTCGAAGAGCAGTGGGACGAGGAGCGCCGCTTCACCACAGAAGTGATGCGCAACGCCAAGGCGAAAGAGGCCTTCCCCGAATTCATCGCCCGCAAGGGCATCCAGGTCGCCTGAACTCGCCGGTTGCAAACACCGTATCGGTCCAGCCCGGTAAGCACCCTCTCCCCCACCGGGGGAGGGGATAAAGCGATCTCCGGATCGAGCGACAAATTTTACCACCTCGGGCTCGGATCAGATGGGGGGCGGCAGGTTGAGCCGGTCGAGCCGCGGGCTACCCCCGCGGCGGCGGGTCGGCTGCTTCTGTCCCCAATTGCCGGGAGAATGGATATTTGGCCCGCCTGCCGCGGCTCTGATCGGTTGAGGGCTACGTGGGTGTCCAGAGTTTTACGCCATAGGACCGATAGGGTCATGACACCTCGGCGATGACTGGCGGGTTTTGCCCCTTCCCGGACCTTGGTCGGTACCGGGCCGGCCCAGAGAACCTGGTTGCCCCACACGCACACGCTATCTGCCCTTGCACAAGATGCCCGAGGGGAAGATGCTTGGTCCGCTACGGAATCCGGGAAACCAATTAGGCCCGCATTCCCCGGATGAAGCGTTGATTTTGAGCGCACTTTTCCCGGTTTTGATATAATAGTCAGTACCTTATCGTAAGTGGACGGGGCGGCCATGGCGGACCCGACGGGTGAATCGAAGAGCGCGGCGCTGAGGCTCGATTTCGACCGCCGTCTGATGCTCCGGTTCCGCGGTTCTGTGATCACCTCCGATGGCGGATTGCTGGCCTATCGCGAGTTGGACGATGCGGTGGGCCTGACCGACACCGGCGCCGATACGCTCGCCGATGCGCGCACCGGCAAGAACGCTCGCCACCTACTGGCCGGCTTGCTGCGCCAGTCGGTGTTTGGCCGGCTCGCCGGCTACGAGGACGTGAACGATGCCGATCGGCTGTGTCGCGACCCGGCGATGCGCTGGGTGGTCGGCGACCCTGCGATCACCGGGTGTGCTGCCTCGGCCAGCCAGATGGGCCGCTTCGAGACCGAATGGCTGGCTCGACCGGAGAACCTTTCTGCCCTTGCCGAGCTGCCCGGCCGGTGGATCGACAAGGTGCACACGCGGCGACCGCCGAAGATCATCGTGCTCGACATGGATTCGAGCGAGAGCCCGACTTACGGCGAGCAGGAAGGCAGCGCCTACAACGGCCACTTCGGCTGCACCTGCTACCACCCGCTGTTCGTGTTCAACCAGCTCGGCGATCTGGAACGGTGCGCCCTGCGCTCCGGCAACGTCCACAGCGCCGACGGCTGGCGGGAGGTGCTGGAGCCGGTGGTCGCCCGCTACCGGGGCACGGTGAAGCGCCTCTATTTCCGCGGCGATGCGGCCTTTGCCAACCCGGCGATCTATGAGTTCCTCGAAGCCGAGGGCTACGGCTACGCGATCCGGCTGCCGACCAATCGGGTCGTTCAGGAGAAGGTCGGATACCTGCTCTCGCGTCCCGTCGGTCGACCGCCGCTTGAGGTGCGCCGCTACTACGCCAGCTTTGCCTACCAAGCCGGATCATGGAAGAAACCCCGGCGGGTGGTTGCGAAGGTCGAGTGGCATCCGGGCGAGCTTTGCCCGCGCGTCGGCTTCATCGTTACCAACCTGGCGCGGCCGGCCGAGCGCATCGTCG
>DATCQF010000634.1:0-6068 GCA_036569735.1 Allostellaceae bacterium
CCCAACCCTCCCCCGCAAGCAGGGGAGGGAGCGTGCCGGATGCTGAAAACCCTCCCCTGCTAGCGGGGGAGGGAGGGGCCCGCGCCGTAGGTGCGGGAGGGTGGGGGCGAGTTATCCGAGCCGCGGGCGTTCGTTCAGGCCGAGGACGCGGATGCCGCCGGCGTCGATGCGGATCGTGCTGACCCCGCCCTGGCTGATCTCGATGCTGTTGTAGGAATCGAGCGGCATGCCGAGGGCGAACAGCAAGGCCGAGCGGATCACATCGCCGTGGCTGACCACCACGACGGTCTGATGGGGATGGCGCCCGTTGATGTCGATGAGGGCATCGACGGCGCGGCGCTGGACCTGGCGCATGCTCTCCCCGCCGGGGATCGCGGCGATGCTGCGCTGGGTCCGCCAGGCCTCCCAGCGCGGGTCGGCGCGGATCGAATCGAAGGTCGAGCCGGTCCATTCGCCGAAATCGAGCTCGATCACATCGTCGCGAAATTCGATCGGCAGCTGGAGCCGGGCGGCGACGATCTCGGCCGACTCGCGGGTGCGCTGCAGGGGGCTCGAATAGATCGCCGCGATCGGCTCCCCGGCGAGGCGTTCGGCGACCGCCGCGATTTCGGCTCGGCCGCGCTCGGTGAGGCCCACCCCCGGCATGCGCCCGGCCAATACCCGGCCCAACAATCCGTGCTCGCCGTGGCGCAGCAGGTGAAACACCGTCATCGGCGGGAGCCCGCCTCGGCCAGCGCATAGACCGTGCGCTCGAACCGGCCATAGAGATTAACCGCGGCGGGGTCGGCGAAGGGCAGGATCTGCGTGAGGATGACGCCGGCGACACGCCGCGCGGGGTCCAGCCAGTAATAGCTGTTGGCGAGTCCGGCCCAGCCGACCGTGCCCGCGCTGCGGCCGTTCGGCCCGGGCTCCATGTTGAGCATGTAGCCGAGCCCCCAGCGCACTTCGGCGCCGGGGAAGAAATCGACATCGTTCGACAGGTCGGGTGCGCAAGTCTTCAGGATGCCGGCCGGCAAGCTGCCGATCTGGTTTTCTCCCATCAGCGCGACGGTTTCCGGCCGCAGGATGCGGGCGCCGTCGAAGCTACCGCCCTGCAGCAGCATTTGCAGAAAGCTCAGATAGTCGCGGGCCGTCGAGCGGAGCCCGCCGCCGCCGGCGTAGAACTCCGGGGTCGATGGCGCCGGCAGCGGCTGCGGGGCAAGGCCGCCATCGGCCTGGCGCTGATGCACGCTCGCGTGCCTTGTGTGCTGCTCCGGCGTCGCGACAAAGCCGGTATCTTCCATGCCGAGCGGAGTGAAGATGCGGTCGCGAAGATAAGTGTCGAGCGGCTGCCCGCTGACCGCCTCGACGATGCGCCCAATCCAGTCGATGTTGATGCCGTATTCCCAGCGATCGCCGGGATCGAAGTTGAGCGGCCGCCGCAGTGCTGCAAGCTGACCCGATACAATCCGCGGCGTGCCGGTGGCCTCCACATAGCGCAGCGTGTCGGCATTCCAGAATTCGTAGGTGAACCCGGCGGTGTGGGTCAGCAGGTGCTTCAAGGTGATCGGCCGCTTGGCGGGGCGCAGCAGCGGCACCCCCGTTGCATCGAAGCCGTCGAGCACCTGCGGCGCCGCGAGCGCCGGCTCGCCGATGTCCGGGACCGGGGCATCGAGGCTGAGCCTGCCTTCCTCGACGAGCTGCAGCGCCGCGACGCAGGTGATCGCCTTGGTCATCGAGTGGATGCGAAAGACCGTGTCGAGCGTCATCCCGGGCCCGCTTCCGAGGGAGCGCATCCCGAAGGCGCCCTCGTAGATTGGCCCCGCATCGCTCGCCGCCATCGCGACGACCCCAGGCACCTCGCCCGCTTCGACCGCGCCGCGCAGCACCCTGTCGATCTGCGCCTGCGCCTCCGTCCGGCTGGTCATCCATTCCTCCGATCACCCAAGGAACCGCATTCCCGGCGACAGCCGGGATCCACTTGTCCGCTTGCGAGTTGATTGCACGGTGGATCCCGGCTTTCGCCGGGAATGCCGGTTTTTTTGTGGGGTGGCAAGACGAGCTTACCCGCTCAGCCGCCCGAACGGGCGGCCGCATGGCGGACGTTGCCGCTCTGCTCGGGG
The DNA here is from genome assembly GCA_036569735.1 of Allostellaceae bacterium. Taxonomy (GTDB): domain Bacteria; phylum Pseudomonadota; class Alphaproteobacteria; order ATCC43930; family CGMCC-115725; genus DATARH01. The sequence goes on from DATCQF010000634.1 coordinate 2,103, forward strand.
ATGCCGGTTTCTTCGTGGCACACCCGGGCAAAGGCGGCGACGCCTTCGCGGATCTCTTCCTTTGTGGTCAGGCCAAAGCACAGCCGCAGACGCGACTTGGCGGCGTCGCCGTCGACCGCCCATTCCGGCCCGGGGTTGAAGGCGATGCCGGCCTTGAGGGCGGGCTGCACCAATTTCCGGACATCGACCTCATCGGGCAGCTTCATCCACAGAAAGATGCCGCCCTTGGGGACCCACGGCTCGACGGCGGTGCCGAACTCGCGCTCCACCGCCTCGACCATCGTGTCGAGCTTCTCCTTCAGGGTCTGGCTCAGCTCGTCGACATGGTCCTCGAAATGCTGCGAGAAATACTCGGCGACGACCATCTGCTCGAGGGCGCCGGTGCCGCTGTCGGTCGCCGTCTTGATCGCGACCATGCGGCTCATGAAACCCCAATCGGCGACGACGTAGCCGAGCCGCAACGCCGGGGCCAGCGTCTTCGAGAACGAGCCGATATGGATGACGTGATCGGGGTCCAATGAATAGAGCGACGGCGGCGCATCCATCCCGCCCCAGGTCAGGTCGGCGTAGCACTCGTCCTCGAAGATCGGCACCCCGTATTCCCGGGCCAGCGCGAGGAATTCGTGACGCCGCGCGAGCGGCATGATGCTGCCGGTCGGGTTCTGGATTGTCGGGACCGTGCAGATGTATTTCGGCGTTATCCCCCGGCGCTTCAAATCGGCGAGGATCGCGGCCAGCGCGTCCACCCTGATGCCGTCCTCGTCGAGCGGCGCGCCGACGATGTTGACCCCGAGCCGGCGCAGCTTGGTCAGGTAGCCGCCATAGGTGAACTCTTCGAGAATCACCGTGTCGCCCGGTTCGAGCAGCACCTGGTTTATGAGGTCGATCGCCTGTCCCGACCCCGAGGTGATCAAGACGTCGTCCGCTGAGGCGGCGATGCCGCGCCAGCGGGTGACTTTGTCCGCGACAAACTGGCGAAGCCCGCGATAGCCCTGCGGCCCCTGCGCCAGGCTGTAGAGCGCAAGGTCGGCGCCGTCGCGCCGCAGCACCGCAGCCGTCGCCGCGATCAACCCCTCAATGGGGACCAGCGCGCGGTCGTTGTGGCCGCCGATGAAATTGAAGCGAGCGTTGCCGGCCCAGCGCGGCGCCGGCGCCGGCACGCTCTTGCCGATGAGGTGGGGGTAGGCAAAACCTGAGCTCGTCATCCCGGATATCCTTTCGATGCGCGTACCTGGTCAATGCCGGCTGTCACGACGACGCCACCGTTGATGCCGCCTGCGCGAAGTGCCCGACCTCTTGCCCGACCTCTTGGTTGAAGCCTGCCCAGGAATGCCGTGACTGCTCCCAGATCGACCGCGTCGGGGCCGGGAAATTCGGATCGCCAAAAGCCCCGACAAAAATTGCAATCAAGCCCGGGCGTGCGTCGGCCTCGCCATATACGGTCGTGCCGCAGTCCGGACAAAAACGCATCCGGACTTTGCGGCCTTCCTGGCCGTCGCGGACAGAGACCTTGCTCGGCCCCTGGATGTGGACCTGGGATTTCGGAAAGAACGAGCCGACGCTAAACACCGACCCCGTCCGCCGCTGGCATTCGATGCAATGGCAAACGTGAACCAAGACCGGTTCGCCGCTCGCCTCGGCGCGCAAGGAGCCGCAGCAACATTGAGCAATTCTGGTCATGTCGGCTCCTCCCTGATCCGCCCTATTCCGGCAGGTTGGCGAGATAGCGTCCGTAATCGTTGTTGCCGAAGCGGCGCGCCTCGGCGAGCAGCTGGTCCCGGTCGATATAGCCCATATGATAGGCGACTTCCTCGACGCACGCGACCTTGAGCCCCTGGCGCATCTCGATCGTGCGCACGTATTCGCCGGCGTCTAACAGATCCTGGTGGGTGCCGGTGTCGAACCACGCGTAGCCGCGTCCCATGCGCGCGACCCGGAGGATCCCGCGCTGCAGGTAGACATTGTTGAGATCGGTGATCTCCAGCTCGCCACGCGCCGAGGGCTTCAATTCGCGCGCGATGTCTACGACCGAATTGTCATAGAAATAAAGCCCCGTCACCGCCCAGTGCGAGCGCGGCTGTGCCGGCTTTTCGGCGATCGAGATCGCCCGGCCGTCGGCATCGAACTCGACGACGCCATAGGCCTCGGGGTTGCGCACCTGGTAGGCGAAAACGGTGGCGCCGGGGTGCGGCCGGGCGGCCTCCTGCAGCATCTCCGATAATCCGTGGCCATAGAAAAGGTTGTCGCCGAGGACCAGCGCGGCCGGGCCGTCGCCGATGAAATCGCGGCCGATGATGAACGCTTGCGCCAAGCCCTCGGGGCGGGGCTGCTCGGCATAGGAAATCGCCACGCCCCAGCGGCTGCCGTCGCCCATGAGCGCCTCGAAGCGGGGTCGCTCGGCAGGTGTGGTGATCACCAGGATGTCGCGGATCCCGGCCAGCATCAGCGTCGTCAGCGGGTAATAGATCATCGGCTTGTCATAGACCGGCAGCAGCTGCTTGCTGATGACCAGGGTCACCGGGTAGAGCCGCGTGCCCGACCCGCCGGCGAGGATGATCCCCTTCATTGCTCTCCCCGATCCCGGCCGGTTCAGGCGCCGACCGAAGCCGGGGCCCCTCTGCCGGTGCCAAGCCGCGCCCCTTGGTAGCGCCGCGACCAGATCGGCTCCCACCACCAGCGGTTGCCCAGATACCATTGGACGGTCTTGCGCAAGCCCGTCCCAAAGCTCTCGCGCGGTTGCCAGCCGAGTTCGGCGACGATCTTCGCCGCATCCATCGCATAGCGCCGGTCGTGGCCAGGCCGGTCGGCGACAAAGCTGATGAGGCGCGCGTGCGGCCGATGGGGCGACCCCGGCAGCAATTCGTCGAGCAGCTCGCAGATCGCGGTCACGACCTCCAGATTGGTGCGCTCGCTATCGCCGCCGATGTTGTAGCTCTCGCCGGGCCGCCCTTCGGTCAGGACGGCATGGAGGGCGCGGGCGTGATCCTCGACGTAGAGCCAGTCGCGAATATTGTCGCCCTTGCCGTAGACCGGGATCGGCTCGCCGTGCAGCGCCTTCAAGATGACCAGCGGGATCAGCTTTTCCGGGAAATGATAGGGGCCGTAATTGTTCGAGCAGTTGCTCATCACGGTCGGCAGACCGAAGGTCTCGTGCCACGCCCGGACCAGATGGTCGGAGGCTGCTTTCGAGGCGGCGTAGGGCGAATTGGGCTGGTAGCGGCTCAATTCGCTGAACTTGCCCTCGGGGCCGAGCGAGCCGAACACCTCGTCCGTCGAGACGTGATGAAAACGGAAGCGCCTTGCCCGTTCAGCCGGGAGCGCGCGCCAGTATTCGAGCGCCGCGTCGAGCAGCGCATAAGTGCCGTCGATATTGGTTTTGATGAATTCGCCGGGCCCATCGATCGACCGGTCGACATGCGATTCCGCGGCGAGATGGAGCACCGCGTCGGGGGCGAAGGAACCCAACAGCGCCGCGATCCTCGCGCGGTCGCCGATATCGGCCTGGTGAAAGGCGTAAGCCGGGTCGTTCTCGACGCTTTGCAGCGAGGCGGGATTGGCCGCGTAGGTCAGCTTGTCGACATTGAGGACACCCACGCCAAGCTCGCCGACAAACAGCCGGCACACCGCCGAGCCGATAAACCCGGCGCCGCCCGTCACCAATACCTTCATCGCCAAGCGTTCGATGTCCACCGGGTGCGGCCGCCGATCGGGGTTGCGTCAGCGGCTTTCGGAGCAGGGTCTAGCGCCCTCGCATCACGAATTCAAGCGCACTGCGCCGTCCGATTGCGGCGCGTCGGTTCCGGGCAAGAGTTGGCGGAAAGCGCCGCCGGGTCTGGGGCCTTGCCGGTGAAAGCTTGGCGTGTATAGTCCGGGCCGCGATTTCCACCGAACTTCATCAAGAATGCCCAAGCTGCCGACAGACACCCTCCCGGCTGCCGAATTTCTCGTGCGCCATCTCTATCGCTG
>DATCQF010000635.1:0-1601 GCA_036569735.1 Allostellaceae bacterium
GCCGGTAGAGCGCCGGGCTGCCGCCCTCGCGGCGGGCGAGGAGGCTGCGGCGCGCGCCCTCGTCCTCGATTGACGACAATAGCGGGTCGCTCGCATTCGCCGCCTCGTCGGCGAAATAGATCCGGGTATAGAGGTGCTTCAGGAGCCCGCGGGCGAAGAGCGCGATGTTGATATGCGGGGCCTGCAGCGCATTGCCGCGGCCCGGGACCGGCCCCGGCTTCACCGTCACCACGCGGAAACGCCCCTCGGCGTCGGTCGCGACCCGGCCGAAGCCGCGGAAATGCGGGTCGAGCGGCTTCTCGTCCCGGCGGTCGTCGGGATGGTTGTAGCGGCCGGCGGCGTTGGCCTGCCACAGCTCGATCAGCGCGTCCGGCACCGGCGCGCCGTCGCCGTCGATGACCCGCCCCCCGACCGTGATGCGCTCGCCGGCCGGGTCGTCGGCGCTGAGGTCCGCCCATTCGGCGCGCGCCAGCCCGAGATGAAAGAACGGTCCGACCGTCTGCGACGGGGTGGGGATCAGCTTGTCGGCCATCGTTTAGCTCGCGCCCTTGGGTCTCGCCTCAGGCCGGATCGACCGGCGTGGCGTCGCGGCCGCGCAGGACCATGTCGAAGCGGTAGCCGAGCGCCCATTCCGCCTCGCTGAGCGCCGGGTCGTAGTGCGACAGCAGCCGCTCGCGCGCGCCGGCATCCGCCGTGCTCTGAAAGATCGGGTCGTATTCGAGCAGCGGGTCGCCCGGGAAATACATCTGGGTGATGATCCGCGTCGCAAAGCCGGGCCCAAAGACGCCGAGATGGATGTGCGCCGGCCGCCACGCGTTCGGGGTGTTGCGCCAGGGATAGGCGCCGGGCTTGATCGTCAGGAAGCGGTACTCGCCGTTGGGGCCGGTCACCACCTGGCCGGCGCCGGTGAAATTGGGGTCGAGCGGCGCGTCATGCTGGTCGACCGGGTGGTGGTAGCGCCCGGCGGCGTTGCACTGCCACAGCTCGATGAGGGTTCCCGGCACCGGCCGCCCGTCCTCGTCGAGCACCCGCCCCGCGAGGATCATGCGCTCGCCGAGCGGCGCGCCCTTGTGCTGGCGCGTGAGGTCAGTGGCGTCGGGCCCGGCCCAGCCGCTGGTGAAAGAGGGGCCCGTCACCTCCGACAGCGTGTGCTCGACCCGGATCGGCGCGCGTTTTGGCGCCCGCTTCACCGTACTGGCGTAATCGGGGTAGAGATAAGGCGGCTGGGTCCCCGAACCGGGGCGGGCAAAGGGCAGGGGGCTGGTCATCGCGCGAGCCTAGCTGTTTCGCTCATGCCGCTGGATCGGCGCAGTGCGTCCTTCGAGACGCACCTTGCAGGCGCTCCTCAGGATGACGGTCTTTCTTAATGCCATCATAAAACTCACGTCATCCTGAGGAGGCGCAAAGCGCCGTCTCGAAGGACGCATTGCTCGTCATGCGGCACGTCTAATTCGGGACCCAGCTGAGCGCGCGGATCTCGGTGAATTCGCGGCGCAGCTTCGCCCATGAATCGCCGGCGTTGTCGCTCGCGAACAGTTCGCCGTAATGGCTGCACGCGACGATGCGGCCAGGATCCGCGCGATGCGTCGCGAAGTTCCAGA
>DATCQF010000636.1:0-1773 GCA_036569735.1 Allostellaceae bacterium
GTTGTGGCCCGCCGCGTCCTTGCGGTTGACCCACCAGGTGAAATTCAGCATCAGCTTGTGGAAGACACGCGCGAGAAAAGCGTGGTCGCCCGTGCCGCCCCGCGCCTCGCGGTCGATCTCAAAGACCCGCCAGGCGGCCCACGCATGCACCGGCGGGTTGACGTCGCCGAATGCCCACTCGTAGGCCGGCAGCTGCGCGTTCGGGTGCATGTACCATTCGCGCGTCAAGAGGATCAGCTGGTCCTTGGCGAAATCGGGATCGATGTGCGCCAGCACCACGCAATGGAAGGCGAGGTCCCAGGCGGCATACCAGGGGTATTCCCACTTGTCCGGCATCGAGATGACGTCGGAATTGAAGAGGTGCCGCCAATCGCCGTTGCGCTGGTTCTGCCGCGACTCCGGCGGCGGCTCGGTGTGCGGGTCGCCGCGCAGCCACTGGTGGACATCGAAATAATAATATTGCTTTGACCACAGCATGCCGGCGAAGGCCTGGCGCTGCACGAGCCGCGCCGCGGCATCGTCGATGCCGGTTTGCCGCGCATCGTAGAATTCGTCGGCCTCGGCGCGCCGCCGCTTCATGACCCTTGCGAAATCGCCGAACCCGCCGCCGTCGCCGCTCAGCCGCACCCGGACCCGGACATGGCCGCCGGCCGGTACGTTGAACCGGTAATGCGCGGCCGCCTTGGTGCCGCAGCGGTCGGGGTTGACCGCCGTCAAGTCGCCGGCGACGACAAAGTCGTTGATCGCGTCCTTCGGGTAGCCGGATCGCTCGCAGCCCCACAGCCGGTGCGCGTTGGTTTCGTTGTCGCAGAACAGCAGTTCGGGGGCGCCGTCGCAGACCAGCCGCATCGGCGCGAGATGAGGGTGCTCGATGCCGACCGCCTTGTTCCCGTCGGCTGCGAGACGCGGCTTCGCGGTGCCCGGATGCCAGGTCCAGATGTTGCGCGCCCAGAGCTGCGGGACGAGGCGCAACGGCGCGGCATCGGGACCGCGGTTATAGACCGTCAGCTGCATCAGGATGTCGTCGATGCCGCCCTTGGCGTATTCGATCTCGACGTCGAAATAACGCTGGTCGTCGAAGACCCCCGTATCGACCAGCTCGAACTCCGGTTCCTGCGCGGTCCTGCGGCGGTTCTCCTGGATCAGCGCATCGTAGGGAAACGCGCCCTGCGGATATCGATAAAGCATCCGCATGTAGGAATGGGTCGGCGTGCCGTCGATGTAGTAATACAGCTCCTTGACGTCTTCGCCGTGATTGCCCTCGGCATTGGTCAGCCCGAACAGGCGCTCCTTCAGGATCGGATCGCGCTCGTTCCACAACGCAACGCCGAGGCACAGGTACAGATGGTCGTCGCCAAAGCCGCCGATGCCGTCCTCGCCCCAGCGATAGGCGCGGCTGCGCGCGTGATCGTGCGGGAAATAATCCCACGCATTGCCATCGGCGCTGTAGTCCTCGCGCACCGTTCCCCATTGCCGGTCGCTGACATAGGGACCCCAGCGCCGCCACGGCGCACCGAGCCGGGCGTCCTCCAGCCGGCGCCCTTCGGCGGTCCGCGCGACCCGGTCGGCAGCGCCCTCCCCGCGGTCTGGCATCATCGCTCCCGCTAGAGTTGCCGTTGGCCCGGCAATTCCCGTTGTGTCACGGATTTCCGCCGGTAATCGTGCGCCGGGGGTCGGTGATGGTCAAGCGCCGGGGCCCAGTTCCACTGGGCTTGACAACCCGCTCGGCCACCTATGTAGTACTAGTACTACATAGGTGGTGTGATGAAACAA
>DATCQF010000637.1:0-2951 GCA_036569735.1 Allostellaceae bacterium
GATCCAGGGGCTCGGGCCAATGGCGCTCGCCCTCGGCCCTCCCGATGCGCCGCGCGGCCGGGTCGAGGAGCACAGCGTCTTCGATGAATACGTCGAGCGCCTGGCGCGCGACTACGACGGCATGCGCGGGCTCAGCGTCGCCTGGGATTGCGGCAACGGCGCCACCGGCGAGGTCGTCGCCCGGCTCGTCCAGAGGCTGCCGGGGCGCCACATCCTCCTCAACGAGACGATCGACGGTACCTTCCCGGCGCACCACCCCGACCCCACCGTGCCGGAGAATCTCGTGCAGCTGCAAGAGGCGGTGAAGGCCGAAAGCTGCGACCTCGGCATCGGGTTCGACGGCGACGGCGACCGCATCGGCATCGTCGATGCGCGGGGCCGGATCGCGTGGGGCGACCAGATCCTCATCGTACTGGCGCGCGACGTCCTGAGCCGCCATCCCGGCGCGGCGGTCCTCTCCGACGTCAAGGCGAGCCAGGTGCTGTTCGACGAGATCGCGCGCGCCGGCGGCAACCCGGTGATGACGCCGACCGGCCATTCGATCATCAAGGCGCGGCTTCTCGAGACCGGCGCGCCGCTCGCCGGCGAGATGAGCGGCCACATTTTTTATGCCGAGCGCTATTACGGCTTCGACGACGCGGTCTATGTGGCGGTGCGCCTCCTCGGCGTGCTCGGGCGCGCCGCGCAGAGCCTCTCCGAGATGCTCGACAGGCTGCCGGCGGTCTTCAACACGCCCGAACTGCGGCTGCCGTGCGAGGAGAGCCGCAAGTTCGCGATCGTCGAGGAACTGCGCGACCGCTTGCGCCGGACCGGCGCCGAGATCATCGATATCGACGGGGTCCGCGTGCGCACTTCGGACGGCTGGTGGCTGTTGCGCGCCTCGAACACGCAGGCGGTCATCGTCGCGCGGGCTGAATCGACGAGTGAGGCCGGGCTGGAACGCCTGAAGCAACAGCTTGCGGCGGAACTCGCGCCGAGCGGGCTGGCGCTGCCCGCGTACTGAGCGCGCCGGGGCCGGCGGGCCTACTTGCTGGCGGCGACCTTCAGGCCGCCGGGGTGCACGACCGAGCAGGCGATCCCCCTGCGGTGCAGCTCGGCGCAGGCTGCCTGCGCGCCCTTCGCGGTGAAATGCAAGAGACGCGCGCGGTAGAGCCGGTCGGGATCGTGCTTGGCCGGAGCGACCACCTGGGACGGCTTTCCCTTGACGACCGCCAGGCGGGCGACATGGCTGGTCGCCTGCTCCGCCGCCGCCTCGCCGCGGAAGGCACCGAGCTGGATCGCCCAATCCGCGCCGGCGTTTGGCGCCTCATGGGTCAGCGGCGCGGCTTCGGCCCTGGCAACCGGCGACAGATGGTGCAGCGCGGTCTTGGCGACATTGCCGAGGAACCCCGATTTCTGATGCGTCGCGGTCGCGTCGGCGGTTGTCGATGGTGCCGCCGATGTCGGGGGGGACGCGGGCGGGCGAGCCGGCGCCGGCCATGCCGCGACCGGCGCTGCCGGCCGCGACGCCGCGGGAGCGGTGGCCGGCGTCGCCGCCGGCGGTGGCCAAGCCGCGGGAGCGGTGGCCGCCATCGCCGCTCTCGCGGGCAGCGTCACCAGCGACGCGGCGGCGGCCACCAGTGCTTCCGGCAGCTGTGCGGGCTGCGGCTGCGCGGGCCGCATCGCGGGGAGGTAGGCAAAGCCCTGGTCGAGCAGCGAGGCCATCTGCGCGTCGCGGCTGCGGGCCGAGCGCCCGCCCATGATCACCCCGATCAGGCGATGCCCGTCGCGCACCGCCGAGGCCGCGAGGTTGAAGCCGGAGGCGTTGACAAACCCGGTCTTGATGCCGTCGGCCCCCTGATACCACTCGAGCAGATGGTTGTGACCGTGCACGACCATGCCGCGGAAATCGAATTCGCGGGTGGAAAAGTACCGGTATTCGCGCGGAAACTGGTGATAGAGGGCGAGCGCCAGCCGGGCGACATCGCGCGCGGTCGTGCGCTGATCGGGATCGGGCAGCCCGGAGGCGTTGCGATACCAGGTGTGCTGCATGCCGAGCTGGCGCGCCTTCGCATTCATGTATTGGGCAAAGTTGGCCTCGCTCCCGGCCAGCCCCTCGGCGAGGACCGAGGCGGCGTCATTGGCCGATTTGGTGACGATCCCGAGGATCAGATCGTGCACCGGCACCGAGTCGCCCGGGGTCAGCGCGAGCTTGCTGGGCGCCCGGCTTGCCGCCCATTCGGAAACATAGAACGGCTGGTCGAGACGGATGCGGCCCTGATTGAGCTGCTCGAACGTCAGATAGAGCGTCATCATCTTGGTGAGCGACGCCGGATAGGTCAGCACATCGGCGTTCTGCTCGCTCAGCACCTGCCCGGTCCCGGCATCGAGCAGGATCCATTCAAAGACCGGCCCGACTTCGGCGGCTTGCGCGATCTCGCCATGCCCGTGGCGGGCCGCCGCCGGCAATGATCCGAATAATCCCATCGCGATTATGACGCTTGCCGCGACCCTGCCGAGCGACCGCGCATGCGGCGCCACGGCATGGGATCCCCCGTGCTGCTTCGACATCACAACTCGCACGCTGACCCACCCCCGATGAACGCGGAGCAGCCGCGCCGCTCCGTATTCACCGTGGTCAGGGTAAAAAAAAGTTGAAGGAGTGTCAAAGTGCCAGCCCGGATTGTCGGAAATAAGGCAAGAAACGAAGCGGTCGGCGCTGCGCGATCCGGCTTTTTGGGCGCGCAACGGAGCACAGGCGTGGCTGCCGGCAACGGTTTTCTCGCGGCTGATCTCGCGGAGCACAGGCTGATCGGCGCCGCCGCGATCGCCTGAACAGATGAACAAGCCTCCCGCTTCGGCGATCCCGGCACGCGCCGTCCCGGTCCTCTGATTGTGCGTCGCACAAAACAAGCTTGAACCGGAGAGCCTCCGATATCTATGATCGAATTGTGCATTGCACTATTGCGGCA
>DATCQF010000638.1:0-5223 GCA_036569735.1 Allostellaceae bacterium
GCCTGTGGCATTGGGGGTGCTCCTCTTTGCGGACTTCAGCAATCCGCCGAGTACCCCCTCTCACAGCCCTGACACAAATCTCCGTACATCACCGGCCGGCACCCCTGCCTTGACAGCCCAGCAGGTCGCCTCCTAAATGCCCCAAGCCCAAACGCCGGGGGCCGCAACGCGAAAAAAATCCAGGCGGGCGCGTAGCTCAGCGGGAGAGCACTGTCTTCACACGGCAGGGGTCGATGGTTCAATCCCATCCGCGCCCACCAGGATATCGGCGCAGTATAACGCCGGGCGACGGTCCGATGGAGGCGACAATGCCCGAGGGCCTGCAGATCACCGGACGCCACCAGGACCCCTACGCATGGGCGCTGGCGCAGGCGGCCCTGTTGCGGCGCGGCGCGCCCGGGCGGAGAGCCATCGACGCCTCCGAGCTTTGCGAATTCCTCGAGGAATGGGCGGAAGAGATGCTAGCCGCGGCACGCAGCCAGATGGTCAACCTGATGGCGCATGCGACCAAGGTGGCGCTGTCGCGCAATCCGGGCATCGTCGGTCATTGGCGCAGCGAGTGCATCGAATTCCACGACCGCCTCATCGATGCCTACCGGCCATCGATGCACGACAAGATCGATATGGCGAGCCTCTGGCGTCGCGCGACCCGCAAGGTCGCCGCGAGCTTCGCCGATCACGGAGAGCCGCGGCCAGAACTGCCGATGCGGTGCCCGTTCAGCTTGGACCAGCTGGTCGATCCGAACCTCGACCTCGATGAACTCGTCGCCACAGTGGCGGCTGAATAGATACTGAGGGAGACCCGCCATGCGCCGCGCCGTCATCGTTTCGACCGCCCGCACCCCGATCGGCCGCGCCTATCGTGGCGCGTTCAACGACACCCAGCCGCAGGCCTTGGCCGGACACGCGATCGCCGAGGCGGTGAGGCGCGCCGGCGTCGACCCGGCCGAGATCGACGACGTCATCATCGGGGCGGCGATCCAGCAGGGCGCGCAGGGCTTCAACGTCGCCCGCCAAGCCGCGTTGCGCGCCGGGCTGCCCGACAGCGTGCCGGCGATGTCGATCGACCGGCAATGTTCCTCGGGGATGATGGCGATCGCCACCGCCGCCAAGGAGATCATCCATGACGGCATGATGATCGCGGTCGGCGGCGGCGTCGAATCGGTCTCGCTCGTGCAGAACGACAAGATGGTGCGCACCCGCGGCGACGACCCCGAACTGGTGGCCCGCATCCCGGCGCTCTACATGACGATGATCGAGACCGCCGAGATCGTCGCCGAGCGCTATGGCGTGTCGCGCGAGGCGCAGGACGAATACGCGCTGCGCTCGCAACAGCGCACCGCCGCGGCGCAGCAGGCCGGACGCTTCGACGACGAGATCGTCGCCCTCCCCTCGGTCATGCTGGCGACCGACCGGGCGACCGGCGAAACCTCGAACAAGCCGGTGACGTTGGAGAAGGACGAAGGCAACCGCCCGGATACTTCGCTCGAGGGCCTCGCCGGTCTGAAGCCGGTGTTCAAGGACGGGCAGCGCATCAAGGAGGGCAAATTCATCACCGCCGGCAACGCCTCGCAGCTGTCGGACGGGGCATCGGCCTGCGTCCTGATGGAGGAGAGTGAGGCCTCGCGCCGCGGCCTCTCGCCGCTCGGCATCTATCGCGGCATCGCGGTTGCGGGGTGCGCGCCGGACGAGATGGGGATCGGCCCGGTCTTCGCCGTGCCAAAGCTGTTGACGCAGCACGGGCTGACGGTCGACGACATCGATCTGTGGGAACTGAACGAGGCCTTCGCCTGCCAGGTGATCTATTGCCGCGACCGCCTCGGCATCCCGCACGACAGGCTCAACGTCAACGGCGGCGCGATCTCGATCGGCCATCCCTACGGCATGTCGGGGTCGCGCATGGTCGGCCATGCGCTGATCGAAGGCAGGCGCCGCGGCGCCAGGCTCGTCGTCTGCACGATGTGCATCGGCGGCGGCATGGGCGCCGCCGGTTTGTTCGAGGTGGCTTAGGGGGAAAAACGCTTCACCGCAGAGGACGCCGAGGATTCGCAAAGGACGCAAAGGAAAAATTTAGATCGCATTCCCGGCGAAAGCCGGGACCCATCGGTCCGCCGATAGAGTGGTTGATGAGTAGGTCCCGGCTTTCGCCGGGAATGCGATTATTTTGCGTCCTCGGCGAATCCTCGGCGTCCTCTGCGTTGAAGCGTTTCTTCTCTTTTCCGAAAGGACGGCAACATGACGATCATCGACGGCATCGCCGAGCGGATTGCCGCGATCACCTATGATGATCTTCCGGTCGAGGCGGTGGAGTGGGCGAAAATGGCGGTCCTCGACACGGTCGGGGTGACCCTGGCCGGCGCCGGGGAGCCGTGCGCGCAGATCGTCGAGCGGGTGCTCGGGGGCGTCGGGAGCGGCGATTGCCTGATCTTCGGCGGCGACCGCCGCGCCGCGCCGCTCGACGCCGCGCTGATCAACGGCACGGCGGCGCATGCGCTCGATTTCGACGATGTCAGCAACTCGTTGGGCGGCCACCCGTCGGCGCCGATCCTGCCGGCGCTGTTCGCGCTCGGCGAGACGCTCGATTGCACCGGGCGCGATTTCATCGCCGCCTATGTCGCCGGGTTCGAGACCGAGACGCGGATCGCCCGCGGCGTCCACTTTCATCATTACGAGAAGGGCTGGCACCCGACCGCGACCCTGGGGGTGTTTGGCGCCACCGCCGCGTGCTCTCACCTGATGGGGCTCGACCGGGCGCGGACCGCGCAGGCGCTGGCGATCGCCGCCTCGCTGGCCGGCGGCATCAAGGCCAATTTCGGGACGATGACCAAACCCTTGCATGTCGGGCACACCGCGCGGAGCGGCCTCTTCGCGGCGCAACTCGCGCAGGGCGGGTTCACCGCCAACCCGGAAGCGCTCGAACACAAGCAGGGCTTCCTCATGGTGTTCAACGGCCCCGGCAACTTCGACGCCGAGGCGATCCTCAAGGATTGGGGACAGCCCTACGACATCGTCCGGCCCGGCCTCGCGGTCAAGCAGCACCCGTGCTGCGGCAGCACCCATCCGGCGATCGACGCGATGCTGCTGCTGCGCGGCGAGTATGAGGTCGCGCCAGAAAAAATCGCGCGCATCGACTCCTGGACCCACCCGCGCCGGCTCGCCCACACCGACCGGCCCGACCCGCAATCGGGGCTCGACGCCAAGTTCAGCGTGCAATACTGCCTGGCCCGCGCACTGCTGGGCGGCCGCATCGTGCTTGAGGATTTCGAGGGCGAGGCGTTTCGCGACGACACGGCGCGCGCGCTGATGCGCCGCATCCACGCCGCGCCGCACCCCGAGATGAACGCGGCGAGTGCAGAATATCTCGGCGCCGAGGTGCGCATCACCTTCGATGACGGACGGACGATCGCGCGGCGGGTCGGCAGCGCCTTGGGCCGCGGCCCCGACAACCCGCTCCCACGCCACGCGCTGACCGACAAATTCGCCAATTGCGCCGCCCGCGCGCTGCCGCCGGCCCAGGTTGCGCGGGTGCAGCAGATATTGCTTGAGCTTGATCGGACCAGCAGCCTACGGACCGTGGTCGCGGCGATCGCCAAGTAGCCTGTCATCCCGGCGAAGGCCGGGATCTACCTGTCTGCTGCTCAACCGTTGAAAGGTGGATCCCGGCTTTCGCCGGGATAACATTTTCTTAGTGGCTGGCGGTGAGGAACGGTTGGACGGTGTCGAGAAACGCCCGCGGCTGTTCGGCGTGCGGCCAATGGCCGGCATCGGCGATGCGGGCGATGCGGGCATTGGGAAACAGGCGGCGGATTTCCGGTTCGTACTCGGGGCGCAGGTAATCGGAACGCCCGCCGGCAACAAACAGCGTCGGGCCGAGGTAGGCCGCGCCGGGCGGTAGTGCGGGGAAACCGGCGAGGCGCGGCATCGCGCGCTCGATCGCGGCGAGATTGAGGCGCCAACGCACCTCCCCGCCCGCCGCCGCATTTGGGAAAACCAGGTTCTGCAGCAAAAAACTGCGCTCCGCGGCATCGCCGACCTCGGGAGCGAGCCGGGCATCGGCCTCGGCGCGGCGCTTGACGGCGCCGAGATCGAGCGCGCGCATCGCCCGGACATAGCCGAGATGGTGCGGTTGGTAGGTCACCGGGGCGATGTCGACGACAACGAGGCGCTCGACCTCCGCGCCATGAGCGAGCGCCAGCACCATCGCCACCTTGCCGCCCATGCTGTGCCCGAGGAGGGCAAAGTGGGGATGGCCCGATGCGTGCAGCCGCGCCCGGACATCCTCGGCCATCTCGGCATAATCCATCGTGTCGGCCCAGGGCGACGCGCCGTGATTGCGCAGGTCGAGCGCGATGACCCGGTGATGCGCGGCGAGACACTGGGCGACCCCTGCCCAGTTGCGGCCCGAGCCGAAGAGGCCATGCAAAATCGCCAGCGGCGGGCCTTCGCCATACTCAACCGCCTCCAGCCGGACATTCATGCGCTCCTCCGTTTGACCGCGACAAATAGGCTCATTATTCGCCCGGACGGTACGGCACGTCTGTGGTCTCCGCCTATCGGTATCGCGCCTCAATGAGTAAGCTGGAGCCAGGGTTTGCGGCCACAGCGGAGGGGCGGATGCCGGAGACGATCCCAGGGGCCTTTATTGTCATCAATCCCAATTCGACCGAGGCGGTGACCCGCGCGATGGATGACGGGCTGGCGCCGCTGCGGCTGCCGGGCAGCCCTGAAATCCGCTGCCAGACGCTGCACGAGGGGCCACCCGGGATCGAGAGCCAGCACGACGCCGATAGCGTGATCCTCCCGCTGTGCCGCTCGATCGCCGCGCAGGAGAAAAAAGCGGCGGCGTTTGTCATCGCCTGCTTCAGCGACCCCGGCCTGTTCTCGGCGCGCGAGGTGACAAGGAGGCCGGTGTTCGGCATCGCCGAATGCGGCATCCTGACAGCGCTGACCCTCGGTCACCGCTTCGGGGTGATCGCGATCCTCGCCGGGTCGGTGCCCCGGCATCTGCGCTATATCGCGGCGATGGGAGTGGGCGGGCGGCTCGCGGGCGACCTGCCGATCGGGCTCGGCGTCACCGCGCTCGCCGACGCGAACACCACACTCGCCCGCATGATCGCGGTCGGCCGCACGTTGCGCGACGGCCACGGCGCCGATGTCCTGGTCATGGGCTGCGCCGGAATGGCGAGTTACCGGGCCCTTCTCGAGGAAGCGGTGCAGCTGCCC
>DATCQF010000639.1:0-3661 GCA_036569735.1 Allostellaceae bacterium
GGACTGGCCGACGGTGCAGACCGGCAAGCCCGCCGATCCCACCGTGCAGAAGACCCGATCCTCGGGCAACGGCTTGATGCGGCCGCTCGAGGTCGCGGCCAGAAAGACCGGGGTCGAAACCCTGCTCGAACACCGGATGACGCGGATCTACCGGGAGGCCCCGAACGCTGGCCCGGTGCTCGGCATCGCGGTCGACCACAAGGGCGCCAATTTGAACATCCGCGCGCGCCAGGCCGTCATCATCGGCACCGGCGGTTCGACCGGCAATGTCAACTTCCGCCGCATGTTCGACCCGCGCCTTACCGAGGAATATTGCGGCCTCGCCGGCATGCCGTGGTCCGACCAGGATGCCAGCGGCGAACTCGCTTCAATGGCGATCGGTGCGTCACTGTGGGGACTTTTCAACCAGACCGGCGAATTCGGTTCGGCCTTGACCAAGCCGGGGGCGATCGGCTGCCAGTACAATTACCGCAATCTCCAGTGGATGCCGGGCAGCCGCGTCTTCGAGCGCGCCCGCGCATCGGGCCTCAAGGTGGCCGACTGGCAGGACGTCATCCTGGTCAACATGCTGGGCCGGCGCTTCTATGACGAAACCGGGGGTCAGTTCATTTCGAACAACTACAATTCCGTCGATCCCTACGTTCAGGGCAGCTACCTCAATGCCCAGAATTTCAAATACAGCCCCAACAATTTCCTCAACGCCGCGCTCGCCGGGATCGACGACGGACACAATGGCGGCGGTCCGATCTGGGCGATCTTCGACAGCGCTGCGATCGCGCGCGAAGGATGGCAGCCGACGCCGCCCAATGTCGACATCGGCTCCGGGTTCTTCTTCGCCGCGAACCGGCTCTCTGATCTCGCCGAGAAGATCGTCATGCAATATCAGCGGGTGCCGATGCCGCCGGCAAATCTGGAGGAAACCGTGGCGCGCTATAATTCCTTCGTCGAATCCGGGGTCGACGAGGATTTCGGCAAGCACAGGCCGATGCACAAAATCACCGACCCGCCGTTCTACGCCGCCTGGGCGACCCCGGTCGTGCATGACACCCGCGCCGGACTGCGCATCAATGCCAGATGCCAGGTGATCGACATGGCCGGCCAAATCATCCCGGGCCTCTATTGCGGCGGCGAATCAGCGGGCGGCTTCAGCCAGCACGGCCTCGCCCGCGCCGCCTGCCAGGGCTACATCGCCGGCAACGCGGCGGTCAGGGGTTAGTCAGGGCCCGCTGCCGTGGCCCGCGCCGGCGGCACGGCCCCTAGCGTCATGGTCCGCCACCAGTTCGCGGATTCGCGGGATCAGCTCCTCGCCGTACTGAATGGCATCCGGCCGGGGATCGTAGCCTCGGATCAACAGGCTGGTGGCCCCCAGCTTGTAGTACTCGAGCATCGCCTGCGCGACCGTCTCGGGGGTGCCGACGAGGGCGGTCGAGTTGCCCTGAGCGCCCGTTGCGGCGGCCAGGGGGGTCCACAGGCAGGTGTCGTGCAGTTCGGCCTTCGCGGCCGCCCGCAGCAGCCGATTGGAGCCGGCATTCTGGCGCTTTGGCGCCGGAGCGCCGCCGCGATTGCTCAGCACCCGGTCGAGGATGGCGCGGGCCCGGTCCCAGGCTTCGCCCTCGCTCGCCGCCAGGATCGGGCGGGTCGACAGGCTGAAAGTCGGGTTGCGGCCATGGAGTGCCGCCTCCTGCCGCACGCGATCCATGAACCGCGCCGTCTCCTTCAGCGGTTCGCCCCACAGCATGTAGACGTCGACATGCGGGGCGAGCGAGCGGATCGCCGCGTCGGAGCCGCCGCCGCCGTAGATCGGGATACAGGGAAGCTGCCGGCAGCGGATTTCCGAATAGGTCCCGCGGGTCCGGTAGAATTCGCCCGAATGGTCGAACGGCTCCGGCTCGGTCCAGGTCCGGCGCAACAGCGAGAGGTACTCCGCCACGCGGCGATAGCGGGCATCATGGTCGGTCCAGTCGCCGTCCCTGGCCTGCTCGGCGTCGCTGCCGCCGGCGATGATGTGCACCGCCAGACGGCCCCCGCTCAGCTGGTCCAGTGTCGCCAGCTTGCGGGCGGCGAGCGGCGGCGCCACGAACCCCGGCCGATGCGCCAGGAGGAAAGAGAGCCGCTCGGTGACCGACGCGGCGTGCGCCCCGACCAGGAACCCGTCGGGCGCATCCGAGAAATAGCCGATCAGCACGCGGTCGAACCCGGCCCGCTCGTGGATGCGCGCGGTCTCGGCGATGACGCCCGCATCAAACGGCGGTCCGGACGGCGGGATCAGCTCCGAGGAGACCCGCGGCGCGATCCAGCCGATCATCTCTACGGGCATGGCATCTCGACAGGCATGGCTTCTCCACAGGCATGGCAACGCCTCAGCCGCGCGCAACCCGAAAGCGGTGATCGTCGTCGCTGGCCATGTCGTTGACCAGATTGATCTCCCATTCCAGGTATTCGCGCATCGCCGCTTCCCGGTCCTGGCCGCGCTCGCGCGCCGACAGGACCACATCGTCGGCGTCGTCGGCCAGGTGGGTCGCCCCTTGTTCGAGCGGCAGTCCAGCCGCCACCCTGGCCTCCGTACCGCCCGTCAAACTCACCACCGGGACGGCGGCGATACCGGCCAACTCCGCCGCCGCGAGCTGCGCCAAGCGGCCATCCGGCGAGGCCAGCACGATGGTCTTGGCCGCGGGCAGTCTGCCGAGGGCGTCGGGGAGGTGCGCCCGGGTCGCGAACCAGGCGCCGGGAATGTGACCCTGGCCGTAGGCGCGGCTCAATGAGAGATCGACCACCACCGCGCTCCCGGCAGTGAGGGAGCGGCGCAGCTCGCTCGCCTCGATACCGGATGCCGCAGCGCCCTCGAGACCCAGCACCCGCGGCACGTGGCGTCCGTTCACCCAGTCGCCCTCGGTGGGGCCGGCAATCAGAACGGCAACCTCCGGCCATCCCATCTGCTTCAGCCAGGACGCGGTCATCGTCGCGCGCACGCCGTTGTCGTCGACCAGCACGATCCGCGCGCCCCACGTCGCGACATGCGCGTCGGTTTCCTGAACCAGTTGGCCGCCGGGAGCCGAGCGGGCGCCGCGCAGATGCCCGGCCTCGTATTCCTCGGGGGTGCGGACGTCGAGCACGTAGAGCGAGCGTTCTGCGGCCTCGGCGCGCCAGCGTTGCAGCGTCGCCCCGTCGATGCGGGGAATATCGCAGCGCTGCGCCACCCGGGAAGCGGCCTCGCGTCCCGCCGACAGCCCGGCGGCGGAGACCTCCGGAGGGCGCCCCGTCGCCCCCGATACAACCCCGAGCCCGGCCAGATGCCAGGCCATCGTGCCGTCCTTCAACGACATGATCTTGTTAGGAAAGCCGGCGTCGATCAGGGATTGCGCGCCGATGATGCTGCGGGTGCGCCCGCCGCAATTGACGATGACAGTCGTCGCCGGCGATGGGGTCAGGTCGGTAAAGCGATAGACCAACTCGGCTCCGGGGACGCTGATAGCCGCGGGGATGCTGTTGTTGTGGTACTCCTCGTAGGAGCGGCTGTCGAAGATCGCGATGTCGGCGCCGCTGTCGATCAGCTGTTGCAGGTCGGGAGCGGAAATCCACGGGGTACCGGCTTCGTGCTCGACCACCTCGGCGAAGGCCTTGCTCGGCACATGCACGCCGCTGTAGAGGCGATACCCAGCAG
>DATCQF010000640.1:0-3934 GCA_036569735.1 Allostellaceae bacterium
GGACGAATGGTACCGCGAGACGACCCGGAAGCTCGCGCATCACGGCTATGCGACGATCAGCCATAACCTCTATCACCGGGCCGGCGAGGGCAAATCCGACGATGTCGCCGCCAAGGTGCGCGCCGAGGGCGGGGTGCCCGATGCGCAGGTCATCGGCGACACCGAGGGCGCGGTGCAATGGCTGCGCGCGCAGCCCTGGCACAACGGCAAGGTCGGGGTCATGGGGACCTGCTCGGGCGGCCGGCAGACCTTTCTCTATGCCTGCCACACCAAGAGCATCGACTGCGCGGTCGAGTTGTGGGGCGGCCGGGTGGTGATGAGCAAGGAGGAGCTGACCCCGAAGCAGCCAAAGGCGCCCATCGAGTTCACCAAGAACCTGTCGTGCCCCTTATTGGGGCTCTTCGGCAACGAGGACCGCTCGCCGACCCCGGAGCAGGTCAACCAGCACGAGGCCGAACTGAAGAAGGCCGGCAAGAATTACGAGTTCCACCGCTACGACGGCGCCGGCCACGGGTTTTTCTACTACGACCGGCCGATGTACCGCATCGAGCAGGCGCTCGACGGCTGGCAAAAGGTCTTTGTGTTCCTCCACAAGCACCTCGCCAAGTAACCGCCGGCCAGCAGATCGAACATGTGCACCTCGATCGTTGAGGTCGTCGGCGCCGACGGCGCCGGCAAGGGCGGTGACGGGTGGTTCGCCCTGACCCACTCGGTGGTGTCCTACGACCACCCGCACCACGCCCTCTTGGAGGAGGCGATCACCATCGATTTCGTCAACGCCGCGCTCGGCCCGGAAACGCGGGTCGCGGTCGAGCTGACGCTCGAATCCGCTAAAGAGCTGTCGGGCGCGCTGGCCCGCGCGATCGCCCAGGCCGAGATCGAGGAAAGCGCCCGTCTGCGCAAGGGGTAGGCTGGGCGATAGCGCAACCAATTCAAGTTGCATTCCCGGCGAAAGCCGGGACCCACTCGTCCGCACCACAGACTGTTGACCCATGGAACCCGGCTTTTCCCACGGAACACGTCCGTGGGCTGAAGGCCCACGGGAATGCGGATGTCTTGTGGATCAGCCGTCAGGCGACGCTATCCAGCAGCGCGATAAACCGGGCGGCCGCGGCGATGTCGGCGGCAAGCGCGTGGCGGCGGGCGGCGGCTTCGGTGTCCTCGCCCCAGGTTTCGATCTGGAATGTCTCGTCGAGCTGGGCGGCGGCGAAGGCGGCCTCGGCGTCGAGCCGGCCTTCGAGTAGGGCGAGCGCGATGACCAGCGAACCGCAAGCCGCCGTCAGGGTGTGCAGCGCGGTCAGGCGGAAATCGTCCTGCGCCGCGACGATCGCGGCAAGGGCCCGAAGCGCCGCCGCGGGCTGCATTGCCGGGACGATCCCGGTGGTGACGGCAAGCGCCGCGTCATAGCGCAGCGCTACCCAGTCGATCAGCGTCTGCCATACAGCGTGCTGCAGCGCCGCCAGCGCCGGCGGGTGGTCGGCGCGGTAGCACACCAGGTCGGTGCCGGCATAGCCGGCGGTTTCGGCGACGACGAGATCGCGCTGCGCCGGGGTGCGGTCGATCGCGGTCGCGGCGAGCCGGGTCAACGGCATCGTTTCCGGGCGGATGTCTTCGCGCTGCGCGTCCCACTCCGCCGCGATGGCCGCTGCGAGCGCCAGGCTCGGTACGGCGAGTTCGCGCTTGGCCGGGGTGCGCACCGGCTTGCCGTCGAGCGCTACCCCCCAGCACTCGTCGACGGGCCGGGTCTCGACCGTGGCATAGATGCGCCTCATCGCGGCGTTTCGATCTCGGCAAAGGGATCGTCCGCATCGCCGCTGAAGCCGAGCAGATCCCAGGTCTCGCGCATATGCGGCGGCAAGGGGGCGGTGACCCGCAGCACGCCGCCCTCGGGGCTCGGGACCCTGAGGCTGCTTGCGTGCAGGTGCAGCCCGCTCGCCCGGACGACACCGGCGAGATGGGCGGCGCCGCCGCCGTATTTGCCGTCGCCCAGGATCGGGGTGCCGAGCGCGGCGCAATGGGCGCGCAGCTGATGGGTGCGCCCGGTGACCGGCATGAGGGCGAGCCAGCTCGCCCGGCCGCCGGTATGGTCGATCACCCGGTAATAGGTGACCGCGCTCTTGCCGTCCTCGGCATCGGCCTGCATCCGCTCGCCGCCCCTGGCCCCACCGGGTCCGGCGTGCTTGGCGAGCGCCAGATCGATCCGGCCCTGCAGCAATTTCGGCAAGCCGACCACCGCCGCCCAATAAATCTTGCGCGTCGTCTTCTCGCGAAAGGCGCGGGTGAAGAACGCCGCCGCCGCCGCATTGCGCGCGATCAAGAGGACGCCCGAGGTGTCCTTGTCGAGCCGGTGAACGAGGCGCGGACGCTCGGCGCTGTCGAAGCGCAGCGTGTCGAGCAGGCCGTCGACGTGGCGCCCGGTGTTGGTGCCGCCCTGCACCGCAAGCCCGGCCGGCTTGTTGATGACGATCGCCGAGGCGTCGCGGTAGAGCACGAGCCCGCGCAACAGCCCCTCGTCTTGCGGTTGCACGCGCCGGGCCGGCGGTGGCGTGGCTGATCGTGTCGAAGGCTCGGCCAGCGGCGGCACCCGGATCTCCTGGCCGGGGGCGACGGGATCGCCGGCGCGCGCGCGCTTGCCGTCGACCCGGACCTGTCCGGTGCGCAGGAGTTTCTCGAGCCGCCCGTGGTTGAGCTCGGGGTAATGTCGCCTGAACCAGCGGTCGAGACGGCCGGCGCCGTCTTCCGGCCGCACGGTTACGATATCGACGCCGGTCATTTCCCGGAAACCGCGCGCTGGCGCAGCTTGTCCCAATAGTCGAGGCGTTTCTTGACCTCGCGCTCGAAGCCGCGCTCGCTCGGCCGGTAGAACACGCGGCGCTCTACCGTGTCGGGAAAATAGTTCTGGCCGGAAAAGCCTTCTTCGGTCGCGTGGTCGTAGACATAGCCGGTGCCGTAGCCGAGGTCGCGCATCAGCCGGGTCGGCGCGTTGAGGATGTGCATCGGCGGCATCAACGAGCCGGTCTGGTCGGCCATCGCGCGGGCCTCGCCGAAGGCGGTGTAAGCCGCGTTGGATTTGGGCGCGGTCGCGAGGAAAATGACCAGCTGGGCGATCGCCAGTTCGCCCTCGGGCGAGCCGAGCCGGTCGTAGGCATCCCAGGCGGCGAGCGCCTGCACCAGCGCCTGCGGGTCGGCGAGGCCGATATCCTCGACCGCGGCGCGGGTGAGGCGGCGCAGAATGTAGATCGGGTCCTCGCCGCCGGCCAGCATGCGCGCCAGCCAATAAAGCGCCGCGTCGGTATCGGAGCCGCGCAGCGATTTGTGCAGCGCGCTGATCAGATTGTAGTGGCCCTCCTGGCTCTTGTCGTAGAGCGGCGCGCGGCGCTGCACTAGAGCGGCGAGCTCAGGGGCCCCGAGCGCCGGCTCGCGCGGCAGACGGTCGATCTCCTCGACGAGGTTCAAAAGAAACCGCCCATCGCCGTCGGCCATCGCGCGCAATGCGGCGCGGCCGTCGTCGGTCAGCGGCATCGCGCGACCCAGGTTCTGCTCGGCGCGGGTGAGGAGGGTTTCGAGCGCGCCGTCGTCGAGCCGGCGCAGCACAAAAACCTGGGCGCGCGACAGGAGGGCGCCGATCAGCTCGAAGGACGGGTTCTCGGTCGTCGCGCCGACGAGAATGACCGTGCCGTCCTCGACATTGGGCAGAAACGCATCCTGCTGGGCACGGTTGAAGCGATGGATCTCGTCGACGAAAAGGAGGGTCCCGTGCCCCATCTCGCGGCGCTTGCGGGCCGCGTCGAACACCTTGCGCAGATCCGCGACCCCGGAAAACACCGCCGACAGGGGCTCGAAGGCAAGGTCGGTGCCTTCGGCTAACAGACGCGCGATCGTCGTCTTGCCGCAGCCAGGCGGACCCCAGAGGATCATCGAGGCGAGCTGGCGG
>DATCQF010000641.1:0-5521 GCA_036569735.1 Allostellaceae bacterium
CTCGTCCAGGGCGACACCGACCTGATCCCATTGGGCGGCGGGCATGGCAGCTCGCGCGCCACCTATATGGGCGGCACCGCGATCTGGCGCGCCTCGGACGAGATCATCGCGAAGGGGACCCGCATCGCCGCCGAGGCGCTCGAGGCCGCCGAGGCCGACATAAGCTTCGCCGACGGGCATTTCGTCGTGGCCGGCACCGACCGGCGGGTGGCGCTCATCGATGTCGCCCGCATCGCGCGCGACGCCGGCACGCCGCTCGACACCTATTACGCATGGACCCGGGAATGGATGACATTCCCCAACGGGACCCATGTCGCCGAAATCGAGATCGACCGCGAGACCGGCGCGGTGCGCCTTTGTCGCTACAGCGCGGTCGATGATTATGGTGTCCTCGTCAACCCGATGGTCGCCAGCGGCCAGGTGCACGGCGCGATCGCGCAGGGCGCCGGCCAGGCCCTGATGGAGCATGCAAATTACGATCCGGCATCGGGCCAGGTGATCGCCGGGTCCTTCATGGATTACGCGCTGCCGCGGGCCGACGATCTTCCGACCTTCGGCCTCGGCTTCAACCCGACGCGCTGCACGACCAATCCGCTCGGGGTCAAGGGCTGCGGCGAAGCCGGCGCGGTCGCCGCCTTCCCGGCGATCGGCAACGCGGTCCGCGACGCGCTCGCCGCCCTCGCCGCCGCCGATTTCACCGGCCCCGCGACCCCAGAGCGGATCTGGCGCGCGATGCGGAAGAGGGAAAGGGCGCGCGTTACTCCTTGATCCCCAGCAGCTTTGCCGCGGTGCGGCCGAGGATGGCGATCTTGTCGTCGTCGCTGAGGCCGGGGATCGTGAGGACGTGCTCGACCGGTGCGGTGTTCCACGGGAACGGGTAATCGGTGCCGAGCAGCACATGCTCGATCCCCATTTCGGCGATCAGGTGGCGCATTCCCTCGCCGGTGAACATGATCGAGTCGGCATAGAGCTGCCCGCCGCGCAGATATTCGCTCGGCCGCTTTTTCGGCAGCGGGCCGACCCGGTTGGGGAACGTCGTGCATACCGCGTCCGAGCGGTTGGCGTAGGAGGGGAAGAACCCGCCGCCATGCGCCGCGCAGATCTTCAAGCCCGGGAAGCGGTCGAGCGTCCCTTCGAATATGAGATGCGACAGCGCGATCGTGGTTTCGAGCGGGTTGCCGATCGTGTTGGTGAGGAGCCCGCTGCCGGCGAGCCGGCCGGTCGGCTCGAACTCGCGGGTGCCGAGCGGGTGCATGAAGACGAGCACCCCAAGCTCCTCGCACTTCGCCCAGAACGGGTGGAATTTCGGGTTGGCCAATTCCTCGCCCGCAACGCTGCCGGCGACCCCGACGCCGCGGAAGCCGAGGGTCTTCACCGCGTGCTCGACCTGCTGCGCGGCGAGGTCGGGGTGTTGCAGCGCCGCCGTTGCAAAGGCGACAAAGCGGTCGGGATGGCCGGCGCAGAATTGTGCCAGCGCCTCGTTGTTGACGCGGATCAGCTCGGCGGCGGCGTCGCGTTCGGCGCGGTACCAGAAGGGGTTGATGCTGAGCGCCTCGTAGTCGACCCCCGATTTGTCCATGTGGGCGAGGCGCTCCCCGACATTCGCCCACAGGAGGCCGGGCGCCTCGAGCGGGTGATTGATCACCTTCGCCGCGTCCGGAACGATGCAATGGGCATGCACGTCGACGGTCTTGACCCGCTTCCCGGCGATCACGACCTCCCAGCGCTGCTGCGCGTGGCCGTGCGCCCCGGAGGACGCCGCCCGGCCGCTGCCGCCACCGGAGGAGGCGCTGGCGCCGGAGCTGACGCTCGCGGTGAATTCGCAATCGGTAAAGACGATGCCTCCATTTGGGCCGCCGCCGGCCAACAGATCCCCGCTCATATATCGATTCTCCCCAAACCCATAAATCGCCCGGACCTCCCGGGCGGGCGGCACCCTACACTGCCTCGCGCTCGGATTCCCATGCCTTCCGGTCATGCCCCTCGTCGATCGGCAACGGCGTTGCCGTGGCCCGCGAGATCGGGGAGTGTTGCGGCCCGAATTGCGTCCCCATTGCCCCACAAAGGCTCGACAACATGACCGATCACCGCTTCTGCACGGTCGAAGACGACGGCAGGGTCCGCCTCGTCACGATCAACCGGCCCGAGGTCTTGAATGCGCTGCACAGCGAGGCGCATTGGGAGTTCGACCAGGTGTGGAACGAGTTTGCCGCCGATCCCGATCTGTGGGTCGGGATCATCACCGGCGCGGGGAACCGCGCGTTTTCGGCCGGCAACGATTTGAAGGTCCAGGCGGCGGGAGGGCGCACCCCCAGGCCGGCGACCGGGTTTGCCGGGCTCACCAGCCGCTTCGACCTCGATAAGCCGCTGATCGCCGCGGTCAACGGGGTCGCGATGGGCGGCGGGTTCGAAGCCGCGCTCGCCTGCGACATCATCGTCGCCTCCGAAAATGCGCTCTTTGCGCTGCCCGAGCCCCGGGTCGGCCTCATCGCCGGCAGCGGCGTCCACCGGCTGCCGCGCCTCATCGGGCTGAAACAGGCGCTCGGCATGATACTGACCGGGCGCCGCGTCTCGGCCGCCGAAGGGAAGGCGCTCGGCTTTGTCAACGAGGTGGTGCCGGCGGGGGAAGCCCTCGCCGCCGCCCGGCGCTGGGCCTCGCAGATCCTCGAATGCTCGCCGATGGCGATCCGCGCCTCGAAACAGGTCGTGCACCAGAGCCTCGACGAACCCACCCTCGCAGCCGCGATGACCCGGATCTACCCGGCGGCCGCAGCCAATCTCGCCAGCCACGACTACATCGAAGGCCCCAAAGCCTTCGCCGAACGAAGGAAACCGGAGTGGCGGAACCGGTAGCTTCCAGCGTTTATCTGATGTCTACGCGCCTGACGAGCTCGGAATACGCCGGCAACCGTGCATCCGACGTATAGAGGATTGCCGGCTCGGCGATTGCCTGGGCAACCAGCAGCCGGTCGAACGGATCGCGGTGCAGCAACGGCAAATCGGCAACGCGCGATGCAACGTTCGAATGGACCGGCAATTCGATAAACCCGATGTCGCGCGCCTCTTGGGCGACAGCCTCCGGTCGGGCATGGAAATCGCCTCGGCGCTGCGACGCCTTGATCGCGATCTCCCAGATGCTCGCGGCGCTGAACAGCACGTCGTTTGCCGGATCGCGGATTGTCGCTCGAACCAACTCGCTCAGTTTCTCCGGCGTTGAAATCAGCCAAAGCAGAATGTTTGTGTCGAGAAGAATGCGCATCAGCAGCCTTCTTCAAACAGGCGACGGATTTCCTCCTCGCACATTGTGTCGAAATCGTCCGGCACAATGATCTTGCCGCGGAGGCGACCCAGAACGCGCTCACCCTTCGGCTCCGCGAGCGGACACAGCCGGGCGATCGGCTTCCCCGATTTGGCGATGATAATCTCCTCGCCGGCTGCGGCGTCCTCGACCAGCCGCGATAAATGGGTCTTCGCCGCATGGATGTTGACGGTACGCATATGTCGCTCCTTTGAATCGGACTAAACTTAGTCCGATTGTTGCTGCTCCACAAGTCTGCCGGCGGCGCTCGCCGCGGCCCGTCAAGCCCGCGACGTCCGCGCGCAGGCTTGCCCCCCGCCCTCCCGCGCGGTACTCGTGTCGCAGCGGATCGGCCGGATGGGATGATGCGGAGGGTGCGGAGATGATTTCGGGGGAATTCGATGTCGTCGTGGTGGGCGCGGGGAATGCCGGGATGTGCGCGGCGTTGGCGGCGCAGGAGAACGGGGCGCGGGTCCTGGTGCTGGAGGCGGCGCCGTTCGACGAGCGCGGCGGCAACAGCCGGTATACCGCGGGGGCGCTGCGCTTTGTCTATAACGGGGTCGACGACCTGCTGAAGCTGTGCGACCTCTCGGAGACCGAGATCGCGACGTCGGATTTCGGCACCTATACGCAGGACAAGTATTACGACGATCTGGGGCGCCTCACCGACTACAAGTCGAACCCCGACATGGCCGAACTCCTGATCACCAAAAGCCAGGAAACGCTCCTGTGGATGCGCGGCAAGGGCATCCGCTTTGCGCCGATGTATTCGCGCCAGGCCTTCAAGCACGAGGGGAAATTCGTGTTCTGGGGCGGGCTCGCGTTGGAGGCCTGGGGCGGCGGGCCGGGGCTCGTCGAGGGCCTCTATAATTCGGCCGAAAAGCACGGCATCACGGTCGCCTACGAGGCGCGCGGCGAGAGGCTGATCCACGACGATGACGGGGTGCACGGCGTCGTCGCCAATGTCGAGGGGAAGACCGTGTCGATCCCGGCAAAGGCGGTGGTGCTGGCGTGCGGCGGGTTCGAGGCCAACGCCGAGATGCGTACGCGCTACCTCGGGCCCGGGTGGGACCTCGCCAAGGTGCGCGGCACCCGCTTCAACACCGGCGGCGGCATCAAGATGGCGCTCGACATCGGCGCGATGGCCTATGGCAACTGGTCGGGCTGCCACGCGGTCGGGTGGGACTACAACGCGCCCGAATTCGGCGACCTCGCGGTCGGCGACAACTTCCAGAAGCACTCTTATCCGTTCGCCATCATGGTCAATGCCGATGGTGTCAGGTTTTGTGACGAAGGCGCCGATTTCCGCAACTACACCTATGCCAAATACGGCCGCCTGATATTGGAGCAGCCGCACCAGTTTGCCTGGCAGATCTTCGACCAGCAGGTGGTGCATCTGCAGCGCGACGAATACCGCATCCGCCAAGTGACCAAGGTGACGGCCAACACGATTCCGGAACTGGCCGACAAGATGGCCGAATACGCCGCGGTCGATAAGCCGGCGTTTTTGAAGACGATCGCCGAGTACAACGCGGCGGTGCAGCGCGACACGCCGTACAACCCGACAGTCAAGGACGGGCGCACCACCAAGGGGCTGGCGATCGACAAGACCAACTGGGCGATGCCCTTGGAAAAGCCGCCTTACGAGGCCTATTGCACGACCTGCGGCGTCACCTTCACCTTTGGCGGGCTGCGCATCGACAATGACGGGCGGGTGCTCGACACCGGGCAGAAGGTGATCCCCGGGCTCTATGCGGCGGGCGAACTGGTCGGCGGGTTGTTCTATTTCAATTACCCCGGCGGCACCGGCCTCGTGTCCGGCTCGGTGTTCGGCAAGATCGCCGGCACCACTGCGGGGAAAGAGGTCGGGCGCAACAGCTGATTTATTCACAATGAGGCAGTGAGACTGTGAGGAGAAAAATGGCTTAACGCGGAGGACGCAGAGGTCACGCAAAGGTCTCGGAGGTTTATTTTTCGGGCGCGCAGCGCCCATCCAAACACCAACCGCACCACCGCGGATGGTGATTAACTGGCGCTCCGCGCCGTGAGGTGCCTTTGCGTCCTCTGCGCATTCCTCCGCGTCCTTTGCGGTGAAGCGTTTCTTTTTTCTCACT
Organism: Allostellaceae bacterium; assembly: GCA_036569735.1. Classification (GTDB taxonomy): domain Bacteria; phylum Pseudomonadota; class Alphaproteobacteria; order ATCC43930; family CGMCC-115725; genus DATARH01. The sequence goes on from DATCQF010000641.1 coordinate 5,413, forward strand.
GCCTCACTGCCTCATTGTAAAATCTTCTGAAAGACCCCGATGAAACCCACGAACCTCCTGTTCATCCTGTGTGACGAACACAGCCGGAGGGTGCTCGGCTGCTATGGCA
>DATCQF010000642.1:0-2720 GCA_036569735.1 Allostellaceae bacterium
CGTTCAGCGGCCGGCCGTAAGTGCTATCCGCCGCCGGCTCGCCGTCCCATACCGGGTGGCGATGGAGGGCGTGCGGGTCGATCCCCATCATCGCGCCGACGAGCGACAGCTCTCCACCCGGGGAAACGGCTAGCGGGTTGATCTCGAGAGTGAGCGCGTCGGCAGCGCGGAAGGCTGCGAACAACTCGGCGGTCAACCCGGCCAACCGCCTGAGAAGATTCCCGCTGAGCCCGCATTCGAGCCACAGCTCCAACGCCTGCCAGGAGCTGAGGCCGCGCACCGGATGGATCGGTTTGCGCAGCACGGCGTCCCGCTGCCGCGCGACCAGGTCCTCGATATCGACCCCGCCCGCGCGCGACACGAGGACCTCCGGCCACTCCCCGGACAGAATAAAGGACAGGTAGAGCTCCTGCGCGATCGCGATCCGCGCCTCCACGTAAACCCGCTCGACACGATGACCGCCGATGACGCTGCCGAGCATCGCCTCGGCCGCGCGCCGACACGCGGCCGGGTCGGCGACGAGCCTCACACCCCCGGCCTTGCCCCGGCGCCCGGTCGGCACGAGCGCCTTGACGAGGGCTCCCTCGCCCATGGACTCAGCCAGGCGCCCGGCCTCTTCTGGCGATGCGGCCGCGCCGCCGCGCGGCACGGGACAGGAGCGTCCGCTGAGCCAGGCCTTGGTCTGATCTTCCAGCAGCAGATGCATCGCGGTCTCGCGAGGGCTTCGGGTCGCCGGAGGGCGCGGCAGGCGCCGGTGCGCGGCTAGCGTCCCGCGCCCGGACTCGGGTCGAGGGCACACGCAGCGGTGCCGATGATGACCTTGTCACCCGCCTGGTTCTCGCACCAGACATCGAGCCGATACCGGTCGCGGCTGCCCTGCCGCTCGATCGCCTGCAGCACCGCCCGGCAGCGCACGGTGTCATCCACGAACACGCTGCGCGGAAATTTGATCTCGATCACCCCGCGGTGAAGCCAGGCTTCGCCAAAGAGACCGATCAGCATTTCAACGAGGATACCCTCGGTCTGCGTCCCCGACGCGATGATGCCGGGGAGGCCGGCCTCCCGAGCCTTCTCGATATCCGTGTGAAGATTGCGCGCCGGCCAATTCGGCTCGGCAAAGCTCCCGCCCGAGAAGGCAAGGATGCGCGCGAGTGAGAATATCAGGGGGCGCGACGCGAATTCCTGGCCGATGGCGGCGCCCGCGATTGATGGTTGGTCAAAGACGGGACTGTTGTTTGCGACAGTCATGGGCGTGCTCACGGGCCACCCGTCACGAAGGCGGAGCTCATGTCGCGGCGAAGGATCGGCAATCCCTTTTCGTCGACGATTTCCGCCTGGTAGTCCTGGAAGATTCGGCCGCGCTTCTCATAGGAGGCGGTGATCTGCCAGGTCACGCGGAACCGCTCACCGACGCGGCCGACATTCAGGAACTCCGCACGGTCGCGGGCAAACACCGAGCCCATCCGCGGGGCGAGCCGGTACGATGGGCTGCGCGTCCGCGGGCTGTGATGCAGGAAGATCACGGGGTGGACGAGCGGCGGCCCGGCTGTGCTCGCCTCCCAGTAACGCCGCTCGAAGATTCCGAGCGCGAACAGGAATTGCTGATTCAGCTCGGGTGTTACGTCGAACTCAAGCGGGGCAAATTCATCTCCAGCCTGGAGCTCGTGCGCAAACCGCTCGTTCATAGCCCTGCGCCTCGCGATCCGCTGTGGTGAGACTGGCCGAAGCGGATTGTCAATGTCAAGGTGAGGCCCCCAAAAAAGCGAAGATAAGGGCCGAGAAATCGATTGCTCCGTGCAACTGAACCTGCTTCGTTGAGCCGGCAGGCAACCGCGGAATATACGAATATGAATGTGGTGGCAGCCGGAGTTCGAGCGCACCACGGCGCGCCTCCGGGAGAACCGCCTCCGCCGGCCGGCCAACTATGCCGGTGTTTGCAAAACCTCTCGTCTTGCCGCCGTGGCCCTCGGTGCGCGGCGCCCTGACCTCGGCGGCGCCGGCCACGAAATTTCCAATCTGGCCGCTCATGGTGGTCGGGCTCGGCACCCTGGTCGTGCCGCTCGATTCCGCGGTCAACATCGATTTTCCCTATATCGTGCGCCGGTTCGACCTGACGATCCCGATGATCCAGTGGGTCGTGATCAGCTATGTGCTGGCCCAGACCAGCCTGATGCTGGCTTTCGGGCGGATCGGCGACATGCTGGGGTATCGCCGCGTTTTCCTGTTCGGAACCGGTTGGAGCGTGCTGGCCTTCATCGCCTGTGCGCTGTCCCCGTCTTATCCCGTGCTGCTGGCGGGGCGGGTGGCACAGGGGATTGGCGCTGCGCTGATCCTGAGCTGCGGGCCGGCGCTTGCCACGAGCCTCTATCCAGAGCGCATGCGTGCCCGCGTGCTGGGCCTTTACACGACGGTGTTCGGGATCGGCGGCGCATTGGGGCCCTCGGTGTTCGGTCTCTTGGTCGAGCGCTTCGGCTGGAGCGCGGTGTTCAGTTTCCGCGCGCCGATCGCTCTCGCCGCCTTCATGCTCGCCTGGATGCTGCCGCGATCCGCCGGAAGTGGGGAACGCGGGAAGTTCGACGCTGCCGGGGGCGCCCTCCTCGGCCTGGCGTTGAGCCTCATGCTGCTGGCGCTGAACCAGTTGCGGCATGCGCGGGAGAACGCGCCCCTTCTGGGCCTGTCCGCTCTGCTGTCGGTGGTCGCCTTCGCGCTGTTCTACCGGC
>DATCQF010000643.1:0-1920 GCA_036569735.1 Allostellaceae bacterium
GGACGAATGGTACCGCGAGACGACCCGGAAGCTCGCGCATCACGGCTATGCGACGATCAGCCATAACCTCTATCACCGGGCCGGCGAGGGCAAATCCGACGATGTCGCCGCCAAGGTGCGCGCCGAGGGCGGGGTGCCCGACGCGCAGGTCATCGGCGACACCGAGGGCGCGGTGCAGTGGCTGCGCGCGCAGCCCTGGCACAACGGCAAGGTCGGGGTCATGGGGACCTGCTCGGGCGGGCGGCAGACCTTTCTCTATGCCTGTCATACGAAGAGCATCGACTGCGCGGTCGAATTGTGGGGCGGCCGGGTGGTGATGAGCCAGGAGGAGCTGACCCCGAAGCAGCCCAAGTCGCCCATTGAGTTCACCAAGGATCTGTCGTGCCCGCTATTGGGGCTCTTCGGCAACGAGGACCGCTCGCCGACCCCGGAGCAGGTCAACCAGCACGAGGCCGAATTGAAGAAGGCCGGCAAGAATTACGAGTTCCACCGCTACGACGGCGCCGGGCACGGGTTTTTCTACTACGACCGGCCGATGTACCGGGTCGAGCAGGCCCTCGACGGCTGGCAAAAGGTCTTTGTGTTCCTGCACAAGCACCTCGCCAAGTAACCGCCGGCCAGCGGCTCGAACATGTGCACCTCGATCGTTGAGGTCGTCGGCGCCGCCGCCGAGATCGAGGAAAGCGCACGCTTGCGCAAGGGGTAGGCAGCGCCCGATGAGGCGTGCCGTGTCATCGGAAAGGGAGGCCAACATGATAGCGATGTGGGTGAAGGTCCGGGTCAAGCCGGAGGGGCGCGAGCGGTTCCTCAAGGCGATCGAGGTCGATGCCGACGGCTCGGAGAGGGATGAGCCGGGCTGCATGCGCTTCAACGTGCTGCACGACCGCGAGGACCCGAACGTCTACTACTTCTACGAGGTCTACCGGGACGAGGCGGCACTGGAGGCGCATCGCGCCGCGCCGCATTACGCGGTGTGGCGCGCCGCCGCGGACACGCTCGACGGCCCGGCCCAGGCAACGCGCTGCGACAGCGTATTTCCGGCGGCGGCCGATTACTGGCTGCGCACCAAACGCAAATCGTAAGAGCAAATTGCTGCGACGAGGGGAGAATGACGATGACCGCACGCGTGCCAATGATATCGCTGGAGCGCGCCCGCGAACTCGGCGATGCGATGGGGATGCCGGAACGGCGGACGCAGAGCGAGGCGTTTCGCACGGTGGCCAATAATCCCGGTGTGGCGCGGGTCGCGTTCACCCAATTGATGCAGCTGTTGGAGAACAACACACTCGACACCCGGTTGCGCGAACTGATGATCATGCGGATCGGCTGGGTCACCGGCTCGGCTTACGAGTGGACGCAGCACTGGCGGGTGGCGACCACTGCGGGGATCCCGCCCGAGGATATTCTGGCGGTGCGCGATTGGCGCAGCTCAGCGCGGCTGAATGCGGCCGACAAGGCGATCCTCGCCGCCACCGACGAGTGCCTCGCCGGCAAAACCATTTCGGATGCCGCCTGGGCCGAGGTGGCGAGGCATGTCACCGACCCCGGACAGCAGGTGGAATTCATCATCGCCATGGGCAACTGGATGATGTTTTCGATGTTGTTCCGAAACCTGCGCATCCCCTTGGCGGACGGGGTGGCGATCTGGCCACCCGATGGCCTGGCGTCGCCGGCGGCGGAGGGTTAGAAGCGGCTGGGCTGCGCGAGGCGGGAGGTTGAGGCCGCGGTTCGCCTACTCCCAGGGAATTTCGGCCGCGGCGTTGCGCCCGGAAATGCGGCCGAACGCCAGGCATTCCCCGATATTTCCGGTGCCCTGGTACAAATAGCTGTAGATCGAACCCAGTTCTCCCGCGCTGTACAGCCGGGCGATCGGGGTGCCGTCCGGGCGCACGACCTGCGCCCTCTCATTGCGTCTCGGGC
>DATCQF010000644.1:0-13341 GCA_036569735.1 Allostellaceae bacterium
CGCGACCTCGTCCAACAGATTGCCCTCGGCGTCGAACTTGGTCTGCGCCTGGCCGATCAGCACCTCCGGCTTGTTCAAGGGATGCATGTCGAGAAAGACACAGCTGCGGCGCAAATCATACTGGGCGCGCGCACTCCCGGCCATCCCGGCGGCGGCGCCGATGATCGCGCAGGGCTTGCCGGCAAACGGCTGATCGGGCGGGCGCGAGGCCCAGTCGATCGCGTTCTTCAAGACGCCCGACATCGAATAATTGTATTCCGGGCAGGCGAACAAAAGGGCGTCCGCCGCGGCGATCTGGCGCCGCAGCGTCTCGACGCTCGGCGGAAAGCCCTCGGCCCGGACGTCCTCGTTGTAGGGCGGGATCTGCGAGATGTCCGCGACCGTCACGCTCATGCCCGCCGGCTTTTGCGCGATCGCCACGCGCAACGCCGCCACGTTGTAGGACGCCTTGCGCAGGCTGCCGCAGATGCCGAGTACCGTGATTGCACCGGGATCGCTCATCGTGGTCCTCCGCTGGATAATCCCCGCCGCCAACCCCTAGCGCAGCATCGGCGCGGCGACAAGGCCCCCCGTCAGCGAGAAGGCGGCACGGCGGCCGGCGCGGCCCTCTCCCCGGGGAGTTCCTCGGGTGGGCGCACCTTCTGGAAATTGTAGAGCAGCAGCAGGTCGTACGTGCCCTTGACGATGCCGCCGATCAACAGGGGCCAGCCAAAGGTCGACAGCGTCAACAGATACCCGGAGATCAAGGACCCGGCCGCCCAGGCGAAGGTTTTCGGCACCGCGGTGACGCTCGCCGCAGCCGCCCGCTCCTCCGGCGCGACGACCGCCATGACATAGGAGGTGCGGGTTGGGACATCCATCTGCGACAGCGCGCTGCGCGCCAATAGAAGGGCGATCGCGACCGGCAGGTTCGGGGCAAACGGCACCAGCGCCAAGAGGACGTTCGACGGCAGGTGGGTGAAGACCATCGTGTTGATGAGCCCGATGCGCGCGGCGATCGGCACCGCCACGAGATACGAGATGGCCGAGCAGATGCCGCTCCAGAAGAGGATCGCCGCGGCCATGGTCACCGAAATCTGGAAGCGCTGATAGAGCCACAGCGCGAGCAGCGACTGGACGAGAAACCCGGTACCGAACGAATCCATGCCGAAGAGGGCCGCGAGCCCATAGACCAGCCGCTTCGACTTGCCCAGCGGCGCCGCCGGGACCAGCGTCTCGGGCGCCTCGATCGCCGGCGACAGCGGGCGGTAGAGCACCAGCGTGACGATTCCGAGCGCCCCGTAGGCGACAAACATCAGCTGCATCACCCCGAGGCGTCCCCACCCTTCGGTGCCCGCCAGGAAATCGGGAGCCGCCGCCGCCAGGGTGCCGACCGCGCCCGCGAGCGAGCCGATGACGCTGTAGCGCGCGAAGAGCGCGGTGCGCCGGCGCGGCTCGGCGGTCTGCGCGAGCGCGGCCTGTTCCAATGGCAGAAAGATGCTGGCGTCGCCCGAGGTCGGGTTCATCGTCCCGACAAAGGCAATGAGGAGCAGCGGCCAGAACGCGGTCGTCAGCGCAAACCCTACCCCGGTCGCCGCCATCAGGACGGCGCACGCGAGGAGCAGCCGGCGCACCGAATAGCGGTTGGCCACCATGCCGACCCACAGGGTCAACAACGCCGTGCCGATCAGCGTGCTGGTGACGACCGCGCCGATCGCCAGCGGGCTGAACCCCAATTCGATCAGATAGATCGGCACCAGGAGCGCGACAAACCCGTCGCCAAACGCCCGCAACCCCCGCGCCACCAGGATGCGCCGCATGTCGCCGGCGCCGGTGCTCGACGCCGAAAAGCTGGTGCGGGAAGTGGGGGACCGTCCGTCATCCATCAAAACGCGCTCCTCGCGGTGCGAGTGGCGCAGAGCTTGGACGACCCTCGTCTGAAGGGGCGTCTGCCGAACCCCTCACCGCAGGGGTGTACGCCGGCAATCGGCGGGGCGCAACATTTTCGGCCGCCGAAACCCGCCACGGTACGCTCGGCGGCATTGGGCCGAGGGGTGAGCTGCGGGGCACCGTGCTACCCCAAAAAGCGTTTCTCATTGTGCCATGTAAGGGCTATCGGGTCCGGTTGTCTTTCCGGCCGATCCGGCACCCGAACAAGCTTGCCGTGCATTGCGTAATAATCCCGACCGTTTTCGAACTCGTCGCGAATCCGGCGACTTACTTCAAAATGATGCGTCGGGGTTACCGTGACGTAGCCTCGATCGAATAAGCTGTGGATGTCGCGACGCAGGAGAAGCCCATTGCTCGGCTCGTGCTCTCCATGTTCGGCATACGGACGAATGTGCGCTGCATCCAATGCCGGGAGGGTTTTCTCTCCGGTAACGGCACACCGTCGGTCGTAATTGTCGGTGACCACTATGCGAAATGCACCTTGTCCGAGACGAGGCCGGATCAGAGCTGGCTCGCCCCAACCCCCAGCAGGTACTTCTGACGCACCGCGATATGGGGAATCTGTACGATAAGATGCCGAAGACTGTAGGTGCGATTGGACGGACTCCCAGAGCATCAAGCCGTCCGGAGTATCGGTACTGTATATTTTATAACCCTGGAAGTGCGGCGGCCAATTGGGTGGCTCAAACCAATCACTCTCATGCAAGAAAAACGGCTGCGTTAATATGCGGTACCCGATACGAAAGTCTATCCTATCATCCGGTAACGCCTTACGATAACGCGCGATCCTTGCTCGCATCTGCGCAAAACTTGCTGCACCTTTCGCTTCTCCGAATGCCTCCCACGCCAGCGAGCATGGCAAGATATTGGCACGCACGAAGATTCCGCCGCCTACAATGACGCGATAAGGCGCGTGTAATCGAAACAGGAACACTTCACCGGAGGTGAGTGCCTGGAACGGGCGACCGGAGGGCGCCCAAAAGTTAACCTCATCCAGATCGGGCTTCGCGCGCAGGTGCTGAAACCATTCCGGGTCGGTTAGCGCAACCACAAGCTTGACCGGCACGCGACATTCCTACCGAGGTGCTGCGCACGTGGCGTGAAACAGGTAGGATCGAGCCTAACACCAACCCACGATTGAAAGGCAGGAAACATGCCCCGGTACGTGATCGAGCGCCAATACCTCGTGCCGATGTTCGAGCATATTTTGGTTGAAGCCCCAAGCCTCGACGCGGCCTGTCGGGAGGCCATCGACGAATTCGCTCAGCCCTGGGGTGATCATGTGGAACCGGATTTCGACAATGCTCGCGCGGTGACGATCACCCAGGCGGTCGCGATACCGGAAAGCCTCTTCCCCGAGTTGCGATCGAGAGAGGATGAGGACCGCCACGTTCTGTCACACGTCCTTTATGACGCGGGGCTCGATCTGCTGCAGATTCCGGTCGAATTCGGCGACGAGGGCATGGATGATGGGGAACCGGTGGGCTTTTCTTAACGGACAATGCGATCTCCGTCGGGGTGTGCGGAGCGCCTGAATCGCGCCGCCGGGCGCCGGATGCGCCTTGGACGGAGATACCTGCGTCAGAGGGCGCCGGTGAGGAGCGCGGCGAGGAAGCCGATCGTCGCGAGCAGCGCGGCGTCGCCGATATAGCGTCGATAGGTCATGGTCCCCTCGCTGGCACCCATCGGACAAACGCCGCTCGCGCGAGATCGTCCCCGCACTCCGGCGCGGCACGACCGCTGAATTTTTTCCGGCACCGGGGTAACACCCGGCTGATCCGTTAAGCGGCGGCTTGCATCGGCCCCGGCGCGGCACTACCGTTTGCGGTCCCTTTCGGCGGTTCTCGCCGCTCGTTTCATTGAAGACCAATTTGCTGAGGGAGGTGCCTTGTGAGCGCCCATCTGACCACCGCGCAGATCAAGTCCCGGCTCGACCATCCGGTCATCGACGCCGACGGGCACTGGGTCGAATATGGCCCGGTTTTCACCGAGCAGCTGCGCAAGGTCGGCGGCGACCAGGCGGTTGCCGGGTGGTCGGCGGTCGGCGGGGGGACCCGCGGCGTCCTCTCGATGTCGGTCGAGGAGCGGCGCCGGCGGCGGATCAGCCAGGAATTGTTCTGGGGCCACCCGTCGAAAAACACCCGCGACCTCGCCACCGCGCTGTTCCCGCGCCTGCTCTACGAGCGGCTCGACGAAATCGGGCTGGATTTCGCGATCATCTATCCGACCGGCGGGCTCCGGGTGCCGCGGGTCGGCGACGGTCCGGCGCGGCGTGCCGCTGCCCATGCCTACAACATCGTCACCGCCGACTACTTCGGCAAATTCGCCGACCGCATGACCCCGGCGGCGATCATCCCGATGCACACCCCCGAGGAGGCGATCGAGGAACTCGAATTCGCGGTCAAACAGCTCGGCTACAAGGTCGCGATGCTGGGTAGCCTGATGGACCGCCCGGTTCCGGCCGCGGGCAAGGTCGAGGGCGAGGCGGCGCGCTTTGCGGTGTGGAAGGACGTGATCGGGCTCGACAGCGAGTATGATTACGACCCGGTCTGGGCGAAGTGCCTGGAACTCGGCATCTCCCCATCGTTCCACAGCGGCGCGCGCCGCTCCGGGCTGCGCCTGTCGCCGTCGAACGTCACCTACAACCATATCGGCCATTTCGCCGCCGCCAACCACGCCGCCTGCAAGGCGATGTTTCTGGGCGGCGTGACACGGCGCTTTCCGGCGCTGCGCATGGCGTTTCTCGAAGGCGGCTCGGGCTGGGCGACGATGCTCTACGGCGACCTCATGGGCCATTGGGAAAAGCGCAGCCGAAAGGGCCTCGAAGAGGTCGATCCGCGCAACCTCGACCGCGCGGTGCTGATGGATCTGGCCGAGAAATACGGTGCCGCGGAGCATGTCGCGGCGCTGAAGGAACGCAACGGCTGGCCCTACCCGGGGGACGAGAAGATGACCGGCGGGGTCGCCGACCTCGACGATTACTCGGCCTGCAAGATCACCCGCAAGGAAGACTGGCGCGACCTGTTCGTGACCCCGTTCTATTTCGGCTGCGAGGCCGACGACCCGTCGAATGTGTGGGCGTTCAACACCCGCGCCAACCCGCTGGGCGCCCGGCTCAACGCGATCTTCAGCTCGGATATCGGCCATTTCGACGTGCCGGACATGACCGGCGTCCTCCCCGAGGCCTATGAGATGGTCGAGGACGAGCTGGTCACGCCAGAGGATTTCCGCGATTTCACCTTTGCCAACGTCGTCAGGTTGTTCGGCACCGCAAACCCGCGCTTCTTCGAGGGGACGCGCGTCGCCGGCGAAGCGGCTTCGGTGTTGCGAGAGGCACCGGCGCGAGCAGCGGCGGAGTAACACCGGGCGCCAACCCGACCCGGGCCGCCAAAGTTTGAACAGCGTTCCGAATCCCGGTTCGCAACCGTGTTTTTGGTTTATGATCGCGCATGGACCGGCGCAGGCCGGCCACATTAGGGAGGTCCAGCATGTCAGCCTACAAGCTCATCTCGGCCGATTCCCATATCGTCGAGCCGCCGGACATGTATTCGAGCCGCATCGCTCCCAAGTTCCGCGATCGCGCGCCGCGCATGGAACGCCGCAAGACCCCGGCGGGGCGCGAATACGACGCCTGGATGCTCGAAGGGCAGCAGGTCGGCACCTTGGGCGCGGTCATGCAGGCCGGTCAGCGTTTCGAGGACCCGTCGCAGATCGATTTCCTCGGCCTCTGGGAGGATGTCCGCAAAGGCGCCTATGACGCCGATGCGATGATCGCCGAGAACGAGGAGGACGGGATCTGGGGCTCGGTGTTGCAGCCGAGCCAGGGCCTCTTCTGGTATCGCGTGCCGGATAGCGCGCTATTTTCGGAAATTTGCCGCTGCTACAACGACTGGATCGCCGATTTCTGCAAGGCGCATCCGCGGCGGCTCAAGGGCATCGCAATGCTCAACGTCGACGACCCGGAGGCCGGTGCAAAGGAGCTTGAGCGCTGCGTCAAGATGGGCCTGGTCGGCTCGTTCATTCCGGTCTCGCCGCACGCGGATAAGCCATACAGCAACCCGGTCTACGACCCTTTCTGGGCGGTGGCGCAGGATCTCAAACACCCGCTGTTGTTGCACATCGGCACGCCGCGCGACGGCGTCCCGGCCAACGAGTTCACGATGAACCTAACCGAGCTGACCGGCGCGGGGCGCTCAACCACCGACTACTGGGTTCGCTACTCATTGGGTTCGATGGTGTTCGCCGGCGTGTTCGACAAGTTCCCCGGTCTCAGGATCGGCTCGGTCGAGCATGAGGCGGCGTGGATCCCGCACTGGCTGAAGCAGATGGATTTCACCTATCTCGAGCGCCCGGTGTTCACCAAGGGCTGGAAATCGTCCGAAGGAATGCTGCCGAGCGATTACTGGAAGCGCAACATGTTCGTCGAGTTCATGGAAGACGACCTCGGCGTCCAGTTGCGCGACCGCATCGGCGTCGAGAACATGCTGTGGGGCAGCGACTATCCGCATGCCGAGGCGACCTTCCCGAGGTCGCAGCAATTCCTCCAACGGATGTTCAAGGGCGTGCCCGAGGCCGATCTGCGCGCGATCACCTCGGACAACGCGGCCAAGATGTTCGGCTTTTCGATGAACTGAGCTGATAGGCCGGCAAATTGTCATTGCGAGGAGCGTAGCGACGAAGCAATCTCGTTGGACGGAACCCCTTTCGCCGAGATTGCTTCGCTTGCGCTCGCAATGACAGTCCCCTCCGGTACCCCGCCCGACGGCTTCGTCGCCGTCGCCAGCACCGCCGATATTCCTCCCGGCGCGATGAAATGCGTCGCGGTCGACCGCAACCGGGTACTTGTCGCCAATGTCGACGGCATTTTCTACGCGATCGGCGACATGTGCGGGCATCGCCGCGCGCCGCTGTCGGCCGGCGTCCTCGACGGCTATCTCGTGGAATGCCCGCTGCATTACGCTTTCTTCGACGTGCGCACCGGCAAGTTCGTCGACGGCCCGAATTCGGCCGATGTGCCAGCCTACGAAACCCGGGTTGACGGCGATACCGTCCTGGTAAAGCTGGAGTCGCGCCCGGCGGCTTGACCACGCACCCGGCGTTCTTACATGCAGCGAATGACGAGAACCTCGGACGGCCCGGCGTGGCACGGCACGACGATTCTGTCGGTGCGCAAAGGCGGCATCGTGGTCGTCGCCGGCGATGGCCAGGTGTCGATGGGCGACACCGTCGTCAAATCGAATGCCAGGAAGGTGCGCCGTCTCGCCGGCGGCAGCGTCATCGCCGGGTTTGCCGGGACGACGGCCGACGCAATCACCCTCTTCGAGCGGCTCGAAGCCAAGCTCGAACAATATTCGGGGCAATTGACCCGGGCCTGCGTCGAACTCGCCAAGGATTGGCGCACCGACCGCTATCTGCGCCGGCTCGAGGCGATGATGGCGGTCGCCGACGCCCACGTCTCCTTGATCCTGTCGGGCACCGGCGACGTCCTCGAACCGGAGGACGACATCATCGGGATCGGCTCGGGCGGCGGCTATGCGCTCGCCGCGGCGCGCGCCCTCATCGAGGTCGACGGGCTCGATGCCGAGGCGATCGCCCGGCGGGCGATGGCGATCGCATCGCAAATCTGCGTCTATACCAACGACAAGGTCACCCTGGAAAAGCTCCCCGCCTGAATGAAAAGTCCCCCGCCTGCATGAAAAACGCCCCATCCGAACCGCTGGCAACCTCGTTCAGCCCGCGCGAGATCGTCTCCGAGCTCGACCGCTATATCGTCGGCCAGGACGAAGCGAAGCGTGCCGTCGCGATCGCGCTCAGAAACCGCTGGCGCCGCCAGCAGTTGCCGGCGGAGCTGCGCGAGGAGGTGCTGCCGAAAAACATCCTGATGATCGGCCCCACGGGATGCGGCAAGACCGAGATCGCGCGACGCCTCGCCCGCCTCGCCGAGGCGCCGTTTTTGAAGGTCGAGGCGACCAAGTTCACCGAGGTCGGCTATGTCGGCCGCGATGTCGAGCAGATCGCCCGCGACCTCGTCGAGATCGCGATCGCGATGACCCGCGAGCGCCTCAGGAAGCAGGTCGAGGCGAAGGCCGAAATGTCCGCCGAGGAGCGTGTCCTCGATGCGCTGGTCGGCGGCAATGCGAGCGCCGACACCCGCCAGAAATTCCGCAAGATGCTGCGCGAGGGTTCGCTCGACGATCGCGAGATCGAGGTCACCGTCCAGGAAAGCGCGGCGGCGAGCCTGCCGACCTTCGAAATCCCGGGCATGCCCGGGGCGCAGATGGGGATGCTCAACCTCGGCGACATCTTTGGGAAGACGTTCGGCGGGCGCGCCAAACCGCAGACGATGACCGTCGCGGAGAGCCATCGCGTGCTGATCGCCGAGGAAAGCGACAAGCTGCTCGACCAGGAGCGGGTGGTGCGCGAGGCGATCCAGTCGGCCGAGCAGAACGGCATCGTCTTTCTCGACGAGATCGACAAGATCTGCGGGCGCACCGAGCGCGGCGGCGGCATCAGCGGGGCCGACGTCAGCCGCGAAGGGGTGCAGCGCGACCTCTTGCCGCTGATCGAGGGCACCACGGTCGCTACGAAGCACGGCGCGGTCAAGACCGACCACATCCTCTTTATCGCCTCGGGCTCGTTCCACCTGGCAAAACCCTCCGACCTGTTACCCGAGCTGCAGGGCAGGCTGCCGATCCGGGTCGAATTGAAGGCGCTCGACCGCGCCGATCTGCGCCGCATCCTGGTCGAGCCGGAAGCCAGCCTCATCAAGCAATACCGGGCCTTGCTCGCGACCGAGGGGCTCGACCTCGAGTTTCAGCCCGAGGCGATCGACGAGATCGCGCGCCTCGCCGAGCAGATCAACGCCACGGTCGAGAATATCGGCGCGCGCCGGCTGCACACGATTTTGGAGCGCCTGCTCGAGGAGATCAGCTTCACCGCCTCCGACCAGGCAGACGGCACCGCCGTCTCGATCGATGCCGCCACCGTCCGCGAACGGGTGGGCGCCCTCGCCCAGAACGCCGATCTGTCGCGCTTCATCCTGTAGTGGCGCTTGCCTCCGGCCGCCTGCCTGTAGGATGGGCTGAGCATCGCGAAGCCCATCAATCTCGGTCGGACACAAGTCCGATGGGTTTCGCTCTGCTCAACCCATCCTACGCAACCTCGCCGATTTGCGGCAATTGGGGTAACGTCGCAAGCGCATGCACATCCTCAGCGTTCCCGTCACGCCGTTCCCGGATCAGCTCCCCGGCACCTCCGGGCTGCGCAAGAAGGTCTTGGTGTTCCGACAGCCCGGCTATGTCGAGGCGTTCGTCCAATCGGTTTTCGATGCCCTGCCGGAGGCGGTCGGCGACGGGGTCACCGGGAAGACATTGGTGCTCGGCGGCGACGGGCGCTTCTTCAACGACGAGGCGGCGCAGATCATCCTGCGCATGATGGCGGCAAACGGGCTCGCCCGGGTGCTGGTCGGGCGCGGCGGGCTCCTGTCGACGCCGGCGGCGAGCGCGGTCATCCGCCGGCGCGGCGCGTTCGGCGGGATCATCCTGTCGGCCAGCCACAACCCCGGCGGGCCGGACGGCGATTTCGGGATCAAGTACAACATCGCCAACGGCGGACCGGCGCCGGAGCGCGTGACCGAGGCAATTTTTCAGCGCTCCCAGCGTCTCGCCTCGTATCGCATCATCGAGGCGCCCGACCTGCCGCTCGACCGCATCGGCACCTTCCGACTGGGATCCATGACGGTCGAGATCATCGATTGCATCGCCGATTACGCCGCGCTGATGGAGCGGATCTTCGATTTCGACCGGCTGCGCGAACTGTTCCGCGGCGGGTTCCGGCTGCGCTTCGATGCGATGCACGCGGTCACCGGCCCCTATGCCAGGGAGATCTTCGAGCGCCGGCTCGGGGCGCCGCCGGGGACCGCCGTCAACGCCGAGCCGAAGCCGGATTTCGGCGGGGCTCACCCCGATCCCAACCCGACCCATGCCGCCGCGCTGATCGCCGCGCTCGGCGCCGTGGACGGCCCCGATTTCGGCGCCGCCTCGGATGGCGACGGCGACCGCAACATGGTGGTCGGCAAGCGTCTCGGTGGAGGGGCTGGCGGCGGGGCCTCGGTGATCGGACCGAGCGACAGCCTCGCGGTCCTGGCGGCCAATGCCCACCTTGTGCCGTGGTTCAAAGAGGGGCTCCCCGGCGTCGCGCGTTCGATGCCGACGAGCCGGGCGGTCGACCGCGTCGCCGCCGCGCTCGGCATCCCCTGCTACGAGACCCCGACGGGCTGGAAATATTTCGGGTCGCTCCTCGATGCCGGGCGCATCGCGCTGTGCGGCGAGGAAAGCGCCGGAACCGGCTCAGATCATCTGCGCGAGAAGGATGGGGTGTGGGCCGTGCTGTTCTGGCTCAACATCCTTGCCGTGCGCGGCGAGCCGGCTTGCGCCATCCTCGCCGATCACTGGCGGCGCTACGGAAGGCATTTCTATGCGCGGCATGATTACGAGGCGCTCGGCGTGGAACCGGCCGGCCGGCTGATCGAGGTGTTGCGCGCCACCCTTCCCAGCCTCCCCGGCCGGCGCTTCGGCGAGTTCAGCGTCCTCAAGGCCGATGATTTCGCCTATACCGACCCGGTCGACGGCACGCTCAGCGCGCGGCAAGGGATATGCATCGAGTTTGCCGAGGGCGCGCGGATCGTCTACCGGCTGTCGGGTACCGGGACCGAGGGCGCGACCTTGCGGGTCTACCTCGAACGGTTCGAGCCCGACCCGGCCTGGCACGGCGTCGTCCCCGGCGAGGCCCTGGCCGGGTTGGCGGCGGTGTCCGCGTCCCTTGCCGACATCGAGGGGATCGTCGGGCGCTCGCAGCCGAGCGGCGTGGCCTGAGCGTTAGCGTCATTGCCGACGTCACCCGGAGCCCTTCGGGTGACGATTGGACGGAGGAAAACCCATGCTCTCGTCGGCCCGCGTCCAGCAGCGACTCGCCCGGCGCACGATCGCGCTGGTTCTGGCCGGCGGCCGCGGCAGCCGGCTGAAACAGCTGACCGACCGGCGCGCCAAGCCCGCCGTGTTCTTCGGCGGCAAGTTCCGCATCATCGATTTCGCGCTGTCGAACTGCCTCAATTCGAACATCCGCCGGATCGGCGTCCTGACCCAGTACAAGGCGCACAGCCTGTTGCGCCATTTGCAGATGGGCTGGTCGTTTCTGCGCCCGGAGATGAACGAGTTTCTCGATCTGCTGCCGGCGCAGCAGCGGCTTGACGAGGCGACCTGGTATCGCGGCACGGGCGACGCGGTGTACCAGAATTTCGACATCCTGCGCGCCGCGAGGCCGGAGTTTTTTGTCGTCCTGGCGGGCGACCACGTCTACAAGATGGACTATTCCAACATGCTGGCCGACATGAGCGCCAAAGGCGCCGACTGCATCGTCGCCTGCGTCGAGGTGCCGATCGAGCAGGCCTCCGAGTTCGGCATCATGAAAGTCGACCAGTCGATGCGCATCGTCGATTTTCTCGAAAAACCGGACGCGCCGCCTGCGATCGCCGGAAAGCCCGGCCGCGCCCTGGCAAGCATGGGGATCTACGCGTTTTCCGCCGACTTCCTTTATGCCGAGCTGCAGCGCGATCACGACGACCCGAATTCGAGCCACGATTTCGGCAAGGACATCATCCCGCACATCGTCGGCCGGGGGCTCGCCGTCGCGCACCGCTTCGAGGACAGCTGCGTCACCACGACGCCGGAGGCCGAACCCTATTGGCGCGATGTCGGCACGATCGATGCCTATTGGGCGGCCAACCTCGATCTCGTCATGCCGGTCCCGCAGCTCGACATCTACGATCCGAATTGGCCGATCTGGACCTATCAGCAGCAATTGCCGCCGGCGAAGTTCGTGTTCAACGACGAGGACCGCCGCGGCGTGGCGGTCGACTCGATGGTCTCCGGCGGGTGCATCGTTTCGGGCGCGCACGTGTCGCGCTCGCTGTTGTTTTCGAGCGTCCGGGTCAATTCGTTTGCCCGCACCAACGAAGCGGTGGTGCTGCCCGAGGTCGAGATCGGCCGCCATGCGCGGCTCAACAAGGTGGTCGTCGACCGCGGCTGCCGGATCCCGGAAGGGCTCGTGGTCGGCGAGGATCCGGTGCTCGACGCCGAACGCTTTTACCGCAGCGACGGCGGCGTCGTCCTGATCAGCGGCGATATGCTCGCGGCACTGTAGGGGGGACCGGGCGATGCATCACAACTTGACCCTGGCCGCCCTGGCAGCCCTCTGCGCCGTTCTCGTTTCCAGCTGTGGGGTGCCCCCGGGAAACCCGGGGATCCTGGTCGCCACGACACCGCCCGGCGCGTCCTGCACACTGAGCCGGCTCGGCCAACCGATCGCCACCGTGGCGCCGACCCCGGGGATCGCTCTTGTCGAACCAGCCGCCGGCGATATTACCATCGTGTGCAGCCGGCCTGGTTTTGCCGATGCGGGGGTCACCCTGCCGGCGCGCGATGCGGGGCCGAGCTTCGGCACGTTCTTCTCCGACCGCTCGCCCTACGGCTACCAGCCCCAGGTCGATCTCGTCCTCAGCCCGGGGCCGCGCGAACTTGCCCCCCGTGATCTGCGCCCGCGCTGATCGACGACCGCGAAAAAAGGCGCCCGCCCTGCGGAGGGCGCCTTGGGCTCCGCCTCAATCGTCGGCACCGGCGACAACGAGATCCGCCGTCAGTTCCTGGCCCATGGTTTCCGGGCTGAGCAACAGGGCGATGACGACGCTGACCGCCGCCACGATTGTCCCGGCCGCCATGGGCAGGCCATAGCCCATTTGGAAGTTGACGGCGAAATAGGCGAGCACCGGCGCGACAAACCCGCCAAAGATTGCCCCCTGGTGATAGCAGAAGGCGCTCGCGGTGGCCCGGACCTCGGTCGGGAATCGTTCGGAAAGATAGCTCGGCAACTGACTGTAGAGCGCGCCGCCGAAGGCGCCTTGCAGGCCGAAGCCGACCGTGATCCACATCGGGTCTGACGTGAAGAGGTAAAGCGGGGCGATCGGGACCGCGATCGCCGCCGGGATGATCATCGACCAGCGGCGACCGTAAATATCGGCCAGGTACCCCCAAAAACACATGCCGAGGAAGCTCATGATGTTGGCGATCATGAACGGCACCGCGGTGCCCATCGCCGTCAGCTTCAGATCGGCCTGCAGATGGGTCGCGAACAGCGCCCAGATCGAATAATAGAGGATGAAATTGCTCGCCATCCACCAGCACGCCAACAGGGTGTTGGCGATCATCCCCGGCTTGAAGATCTCGATCAGCGGCGCGCGCACCTCGTGCTGGCTTTCACGCTGCTGGCGGCGGTTCTCGACCCAGATCGGGGGCTCCGTGACGTAATAGCGGACGTAGACGATCGAGAGCGCCGGCAACACGCCGATCCACAGCATGC
>DATCQF010000645.1:0-2720 GCA_036569735.1 Allostellaceae bacterium
GTGGATGGCCGGGCCAAGCCCGGCCATGACGGGGACGGGAGGGCGAGAGGGGATTGTACATGCCGATTGAAATCCGGATGCCGGCGCTGTCGCCGACGATGACCGAAGGCAACCTCGCCCGCTGGCTGAAGAAGGAGGGCGACGAGGTGCATTCGGGCGACGTCATCGCCGAGATCGAGACCGACAAGGCGACGATGGAATACGAGGCCGCCGACGAGGGGCGCCTCGGCAAGATCATCGTTCCCGAGGGCGCCCAGGGCATCAAGGTCAATGCGCCGATCGCGCTCCTGCTCGAAGAGGGCGAGGACCCGGCCGTGCTCGAGAATTTCCGCGCGAGTCCCCCGCCCGCGCCGGCACCGACGGCGCCGGTCGCGGCGCCGAGCGCACCGCCGGCCGCAATCGCCCCAAAGACCGAGCCGGCGCCGGCGCCCGCCGCTCCGGCCGCAGCGCGGGCCAACGGCCAGGGTAATGGTCAGGGCGATGGCCGGGTCTTTGCCAGCCCCTTGGCGCGCCGCATGGCAATTCACGCCGGGCTCGACCTCGCGGCGATCCGCGGCTCCGGGCCGCAGGGCCGCATCGTCAAGGCGGATATCGACCAGGCGCTGGCGCATCCCCCAGCCGCGGCCGCCGCTCTGCCGGGCGCCTCGGCAGCGCCGGTGTTCGCCAAGGCGCAGATGCTGGCGCTGGCCGGCAGCCCGCCCTACACCGAGAAGCCGCACAGCGCGATGCGCCGGGTCATCGCCCGCCGGCTCGCCGAATCGAAGCAGACGGTCCCGCATTTCTACATGTCGGTCGATTGCGCGATCGACGACCTCCTGAAGATCCGCGCCACGCTCAACGCGAAATCCGAGAGCAAGATCTCCATCAACGATTTCGTGATCCGCGCCGTGGCGCTGGCGCTGCGCCAGGTGCCGGCGGCCAATGCGTCGTGGAGCGACGATGCGATCCTTCTGTGGGAGCGCGTCGATGTCGCGGTCGCTGTGGCGCTCGACGACGGCCTCATCACCCCGATCGTCAAGGGCGCCGACCAGAAGGGGCTGGCGCAGATCGCCGCCGAAACCAAGGACCTCGCCGAGCGGGCCCGCGCCGGCAAGCTGAAGCTCGAGGAGTTCCAGGGCGGCACCGTCTCGGTCTCCAACCTCGGCATGTACGGCATCCGCGAGTTCGCCGCGGTGATCAACCCGCCGCAGGGCTGCATCCTCGCGGTCGGCGCCGGCGAGCCGCGTCCGGTCGTGCAGGGCGGCCAGCTTGCGGTCGCCACGGTGATGACCTGTACGCTCTCGTGCGACCACCGCGTCGTCGACGGCGCGGTCGGCGCGCAACTCCTCGCCGCCTTCAAGAAGCTGATCGAAGACCCGCTGACCATGCTGCTGTAAGGACTTCAGGGAGATCGCCATGCCGTCGGCAAACTTCGCGGACTTCGCCCGCTCCGCCCTCATCATCGTCGATATGCAGAACGATTTCCTTCACAGGGACGGCAGCTTCGCTCACATCGCCCGGGAACATCCGGAAGCAAACATCGACCTGCCCTTCCTGATAGGGACGATTCCCCATTTAAAGCGGCTGATGGACGCGTTTCGAGCCGCCGGCAAACCGGTGGTGTATGTGGCCCATGTGTTGAAGCCTGACTATTCGGATGCGGCCTTCCCATATTGGCGCCTGGGAATGGAGCCTGGCGGCGGGAACCGGACGCATTGCGTGGAGGGAACCTGGGGTGCACAAATTATCGACGAGCTGAAGCCGCGGGACGGCGAACACCTTGTCGTAAAAAAGGGATTCGGTGGCTTTTCCAACACGCCCCTCGATACCATTTTGCGCAAAATGCAAGTCACAACTTGTGTCGTTTCAGGGGTGACTACTTGTGTCTGTGTATCCAATACCGTACGTGGCGGGGTTGAAAACAATTACCGGATGGTCTTGGTGAAAGACGCAGTGGCCGAAATCAGTCGTGACACCCACGAAGCGGAACTCAAGACAATGGCGCGCCTGTTCGCCGATGTATTGACCACCGATGAAGTAATAGCATCAATAAAGTCGCGGTGACGGAGATTTGTCCGGATGGCGGAGACTTCTTTCGACCTCGTCGTACTGGGCGGCGGACCGGGCGGGTATGTCGCGGCGATCCGGGCGGCGCAGCTCGGCATGCAGACCGCGGTCGTCGAGCGCGAGCATCTCGGCGGCATCTGCCTCAACTGGGGCTGCATCCCGACAAAGGCGCTGTTGCGCACCTCCGAGCTCTATCACCTGATGCACCACCTCGACCAGTTCGGCCTGTCGGCGCGCGACATCGCTTTTGATGCGGCCAAGGTCGTGGCGCGCTCGCGCGCGGTGGCGAAGCAGCTGTCGAACGGCGTCGCGTATCTGTTGAAGAAGCACAAGGTCACCGTGTTCGACGGGGAGGGGAAGCTCGCCGGCAGCGGAAAAATCGTGGTCGCCAAGGACGGCAAGTCGGTGGCCGATCTCGCGGCCAAGCACATCATCGTCGCGACCGGCGCGCGGGCGCGCTCGCTGCCCGGGCTCGAACCCGACGGCAAGCTGGTGTGGACCTACAAGGAAGCAATGGTGCCGGCGGCGATCCCCAAATCGCTCCTGGTCGTCGGCTCGGGCGCGATCGGCATCGAATTCGCCAGCTTCTATCGCGACATGGGCGCCGAGGTCACCGTCGTCGAGGTGCTGGAGCGCGTGCTCCCGGTGGAGGACGAGGAGATTTCCGCCTTCGC
>DATCQF010000646.1:0-4533 GCA_036569735.1 Allostellaceae bacterium
GCCCCGGGCTTGACCCGGGGGCAACCGCAACCATCTTGGACCCTCCTGGGTTCCCGCTTTCGCGGCGCGAAAGCGGGAATGACGAGAAGGAAGAAACGGTCATGCCGGGTCATAAAGCCAGCACGCCGCCTCGGTGCCCGGGGCCGCCAGCAGGTCGGGCCGCTCGCGGCGGCAGCGCTCGAAAGCTTCGGGGCAGCGCGGGTTGAACGGGCAGCCCGGCGGCACTTCGTTGAGGCGGGGCATCGTGCCGTCGATCTGGCGCAACCGCCCGCGCTCGCCGCCGATCCGCGGGATCGACTGCATCAGCCCGACCGTGTAGGGGTGGCGCGGCTCGCCGACGATCGTGCGGACCGGCCCCACTTCGACGATGCGCCCGGCATACATCACCAGGACCCGGTCGGCGGCCTCGGCGATGACCCCCATATCGTGCGTCACCAGCATGATCGCGGTGCCGTGGTCGCGGCACAGCCGCTTCAGGAGGGCGATGATCTGCGCCTGGATCGAGACATCGAGCGCAGTCGTCGGCTCGTCGGCGATGACGAGGCGCGGGTTGGCGGCGAGCGCCAAGGCAATGACGACCCGCTGGCGCATCCCACCGGAGAACTGATGCGGGTAGTGGTCGATGCGCTCGCGTGCCCCGGCGATGCCGACTTCGCCCAGGAGCGCGATGGCCCGCTCGCGCGCCGCGCCGGCCCCCAGATCGAGGTGGGTTCGGATCGTCTCGACGAGCAGCTGGCCCACGGTATAGAGCGGATTGAGGCTGGTCAGCGGGTCCTGGAAGATCGCGCCGATCTCCTTGCCGCGGATCCGGCGCAATGCTTCATAGGGAAGATTGTCGATGCGCCGTCCGGCAAAATGAATTTCCCCGCCGGCGATCCGCAGGGGCGGCTCAAGGAGGCCGATGATCGCCGCCCCGGTCAAGGATTTGCCGGCGCCCGACTCGCCGACGACGCCCAGGATTTCACCGGGCGCGATGGCGAAGCTGACATCGTCGACCGCGACGAGCGTGCCGCGCCGGCTCGGCACCTCGATCCGCAAGTGCTCGACCCGGAGCAGGGGTTCGCCCAAGGGTTCGCCCACCGCGGTCAGCGCAGCTTGGGATTGAGGGCGTCGCGCAGCCAGTCGCCGAGCAGATTGACCGAGAGGATCAACAGCGCCAGCACGATGCCGGGAAAGATCGAGATCCACCAGTCGCCGGACAGGAGGTAATCGTTGCCGACCCGGATCAGCGTACCGAGCGAGGGCTGGGTCGGCGGCAGCCCGACCCCGAGAAACGACAAGGTCGCCTCGGTCAGGATGGCGAGCGCCAGATTGATCGTCGCGATCACCAGCACCGGGCCCATGACATTGGGCAGGAGATGGTACAGCACGATGCGGCCCGGGTGCACGCCGATGACCCGCGCCGCCAGGATGTATTCCTTGTTGCGCTCGACCAGGGTCATGCCGCGCACGGTGCGGGCGTACTGCACCCAGGTCGCCAGCGCGATCGCCGCGATGAGGACGTAGATCGCGATTTCGCCCTGCACGTCGCGCGGCAAGGCGCTGCGCGCGACCCCGTCGATCAACAGCGCGATGAGGATCGCCGGAAAGCTCAGCTGCACATCGGCGACCCGCATGATGACCGTCTCGATGATGCCGCCGCGCCAGCCGGCGACGAGGCCGAGCGTCACCCCGAGCAGGAGGGCGATGACCACCGCCGACAATCCGACGACGAGCGACAGCCGGGCGCCGTAGAGGATCGCCGACAAGACGTCGCGGCCCTGATTGTCGGTGCCGAGCGGGTAGCTCCAGCTGCCGCCATCGTTCCAGGCCGGCGGGTTGGAGGCATCGAGCAGGGAGAGCGAGGCGAGGTCGAAGGGGTCGTGCGGCGCGAGAAACGGCGCCGCGGCGGCGCCCAGGATGATCGCCGCGGCGACGATCGCCGCGCCGGCCGCGACCGGTGAATGGCGAAAGCTCCACACGAGATCGCTGTCGACGAACCGGCGCAGCCGGCCCGGCCGCACGGTGGCGGCGGCCAGTTCAGACACCGGCGGCACGCTCGCGGTCGATCCTGAGGCGCGGATCGACGACGTAATATAAGAGGTCGACAATCAGGTTGATCACCACGAATACGAGGCCGACCAGCACGAGATAGGCCGCCATCACCGGGATGTCGGCGAAACTCACCGCCTGGATGAACATCAGCCCCATGCCGGGCCACTGAAACACCGTCTCGGTGATGATCGCAAACGCGATGATCGAGCCGAGCTGGAGCCCGGTGATTGTGATCACCGGCACCAGCGTGTTCTTCAGCGCATGGCCGAAATTGACCGCCCGGTTCGACAGCCCGCGCGCGCGGGCAAATTTGATGTAATCGGTGCGCAACACCTCGATCATCTCGGCGCGTACCAGGCGCATGATCAGCGTCACCTGGAACAGCGCCAAGGTCACCGCCGGCAGGATGATCGCGCGCCAGCCTTCGATGGTCAGCAGCCCGGTGCTCCACCAGCCGATATGGACGACCGCGCCGCGCCCGAACGAGGGCAGCCAGCCGAGCAGCACGGCAAATATCAGGATGAGGAGGATGCCGATCAGAAATGTCGGCAGCGACACGCCGATGAGGGAGACCGCCAGCAATACCTGCGATCCCCAGGAATGCCGGTTGATGCCGGTATAGATGCCCATCGGCACACCAAGGACGAGCGCGAGGATCGCGGCGGCAAAGCTTAATTCGAGGGTCGCCGGCAGCTTTTCGAGGATGATCTGACCGACGGGCCGTGCCTGCTGATAGGAGAGGCCGAATTCGCCCTCTGCGGCATGCCCGACAAAACGCGCGAACTGCACGACAAAACTGTCGTTGAGCCCGAGTTCCTGACGTAGCCGCTCGCGGTCGGCGAGGCTGGTGTCCTGCCCGACCATGCTGTTTACGGGATCGCCGACAAAGTTGAACAGCGCAAACGCGATCAGCGCGACGACCAGCATCACCAGCATGGCTTGCAACAGGCGCTGAACCACAAAGGCGATCATTGGGCCGAGGGGTGACGTACTCGCGGTGATTTGTTAAGGAAAAGCGGCGCTGACTGGTCGAAGAGCAGTAAG
This sequence comes from Allostellaceae bacterium, assembly GCA_036569735.1. Lineage (GTDB taxonomy): Bacteria > Pseudomonadota > Alphaproteobacteria > ATCC43930 > CGMCC-115725 > DATARH01. The sequence goes on from DATCQF010000646.1 coordinate 3,079, forward strand.
CGCATCTTCGGTGTACTCAATAACTCCCTCCCAATATTTTATCAGGACCTCTTGGTTGAGATCGATCCACCGGCTCAATTGGGTCAGATCGGACGGATCGAGCTTTCCCCTTATGACACGGACAGATGGCCGGATGGCGACCGTAACCATGTCGGAGGGCCGAACCTTGGCGCCGTGCGCGACCTTCACCCGGACATCATGCCGAGCGCCGCCTTTTTGCGAGACAAACACGACGAATGGCAGCCCGGTTCGTTCCGGGCGCAAATTCGCCATCTCAAATAGCGCCTGTCCCTCGGGTTTCGCAGCGCCGAGGTCCGGCCATTGCTGAGCCGGATCATCCGTGGCGTCGATGGTCGCTCTTATCGGCATGTCATACATCTGGCTGCAAAGATGTAGAAACGCAATCACTTCACCTTGACGAAGCGCAGCTGGAAGAAATTGTCGCCGGTCTGCGCCACGTCGACATTGGCGCGGGTCGCCCACACCACGACCTGCTGGTGCAGCGGAATATAGGCGAAATCGTCCTTGAGGAGGGTGAGCGCCTCTGCGATCTGCGCGTTGCGCTTCTCGCTGTCGAGCTCGATCTGGATCTTTTTAGCGAGCTCGTCGAGCTTTGGGCTCGAGTAGCTGCCGACATTGAACAGGCCATCCTTGCCCTGGCGCGTTTCGGCCAGTGCCTTCAGCGCGTTGAGCGCGTCGTAGGTGCCGGGCGTCCAGCCCAGCATGTAGAAGCTCGTCTCATAGCGCGGCGCGTTGATCTTGGCGAAGAATTTGGCGCGGGTCTGGGCCAGCAAGTTCGCCTTGACGCCGATGCGGGCGAGCATCGCGACAACCGCCTGGCAGATCGCCTCGTCGTTGACATAGCGGTCGTTCGGGCAATCGAACCCGACCTCGAACCCCTGGGGATAGCCAGCCTCGGCGAGCAGCTTTTTCGCCGCGGCGGGGTCGTGCGGATAACGCTTGTCGAGCCCTGGGTCATAACCGTTGACCCCCGGCCCGACCAGGAGAGCCGTCGGATGGGCAAACCCGCGCATCACCTTGGCGGCGATCGCGTCCTCGTCGATCGCGAGGGTGAAGGCCTGGCGCACCCGCTTGTCCTTGAACGGGTTCTTGCCCTTGATATTGCTTTCGAGAAGCGCGTCGCGGGCCTGGTCCATGCCGAGGAAGATCGTGCGCAATTCCGGGGTCTGCCACACCTTCATGCCGGCGGTTCTGGCGATGCGGTCGGTATCCTGCGGCGGCACGGTATAGACCATGTCGAGTTCGCCCGAGAGCAGGGCGGCAACCCGGGTCGAGGCATTCTCGATGCGGCTGAACACCACCTCGTCGAGGTCGATCGGCTCCTCCTTCAAACCCCACCAGTTGGGGTTCTTTACCAGCACCGTCTTCACGTCGGGCTCGCGCTCCTTCAGCATGAAGGGCCCGGTGCCGTTGGCGTTGCGGGTGGCATAGCTC
>DATCQF010000647.1:0-2576 GCA_036569735.1 Allostellaceae bacterium
ATGTCATCGCGCGCGATGGCCCTCTTGCGCCGCATCGCGGCGCGCGGCCGGCTGGCGCTGCTCGGGGATCCCGGGCGCTCCTATCTGCCGCGCTCGGGACTGGTCGAACGGGCGCGCTACACGGTGTCGACGAGCCGCGAACTCGAGGACCGCGACGAACGCGAGGGCGTGGTGTGGCAGGTGCTGCCGGAGTGACAGGTAATCCGAGCAACGGGAGGATCGGCTGAGAGCGAGTAGAACCGTCGTCGTCGCCGCGCTAGGCACCACCCAGACCCTGGCCTGGGCCTCGAGCTATTACCTGCCGGCGATCCTGGGGGCCCCGATCGCGGCTGCGCTGGGCCTGCCGGCGAGCGTCTTTTTTGGCATCTTCTCGGGCTCGCTCCTGCTCGGCGCGGCGATCAGCCCCTGGGTCGGGCGGCTGATCGACGACCATGGCGGGCGCGCCGTCCTCACCGCCTCCAACGCGGTGCTGGCAACGGGGCTCGCGCTCCTCGGCCTGGCCCAGGGTATCGTCAGCCTGACGATCGCCTGGGTCTTCCTCGGCATCGGCATGGCGATCGGCCTCTACGACCCGGCCTTCGCGACCCTGACCCGGCTTTATGGCCGCGACGCCCGCGCCCCGATCACCGGCATCACCCTGATCGCCGGGTTTGCCAGCACGCTCGGCTGGCCGGCTTCGGCGTGGTTCGAGCACACCTTGGGCTGGCGCGAGGCCTGCCTGATCTGGGCCGGCCTCAACCTCTTCCTGGCACTGCCGCTCAACTGGCTGGTCATCCCTCCGGCGCCGCCGATGGCGCAACCCGGGCAGCGGGCGCGCGAGGTGATCGAGCCCGCGCCGCCGCGCGGTGCGATGCCGATCCTCGCCTTCTATTTCTGTGCGACGGCGTTTGTGACCGGCGCGATGGCGGCGCATCTGCCGCGCTTTCTCGAGGGCGCAGGAGCGAGCGAGGCCGCGGCGATTGCCGCCGGCGCGCTTGTGGGACCGGCACAGGTCGCGGCACGGCTCGTCGAGTTCGGCCTGCTGCAAAGCGTCCACCCGGTCTGGTCGGCCCGGATCGCGGCGGTGATGCACCCCTTGGGCGCCGCGGTTTTGGGGGCGCTCGGTCCCGCCGGAGTTGCCCTCTTCGCGCTGCTGCACGGCGCCGGCAACGGCCTGATCACGATCGCCAAGGGCACCTTGCCGCTGGCCATTTTCGGCCCCGCCGGCTACGGGCTGCGTATCGGCATCCTGTCGGTGCCGGCGCGGGTTGCGCTGTCGGCGGCGCCGTTCGTGTTCGGGGTGCTGCTCGACTGGATCGGTACCTTCGCTGTCGTGATTTCGGCCGGGCTCAGCCTCGCCGCCTTTGCCTCGCTCTGGCTGCTGCGGCCGCGCGCCGCGCCGGCCGGGGCGCCGGCGTTGAGCGATTGATCGCGAGGGAGGCTCGTACCATGCGTCTCGGCAGGTGCTCCGTGCTGGCGCTCGTCTTCGCCGGGCTGGGGATGCAGGCGGTCGCCGAACCCCCGTCCGACAGTCCGGTCTCGACCGTGCTCGCCACCGGGCATCTGGCGAGTGTCGTTGACATGCCGCTCTACGTCAGACTGTACCGGGTCTACCTGCCGGCGGCGCGGCGCGCCTCCTACCGCGGGGCGAGCGCCATGCTGTACGATGTGTCGGGCGCTCCGGCGATCGAGATCAAAGGCGCCGCCGCGCAACCCCTTGCCGAGGGCGCCGGCGCCTTTATTGCGGCGGGCCAGACCGCGACGATCAGTGCAGCCGCGTCCGAGCCGTCGGACCTCTTGTTGTTTGTCCTGACGGCTCGCCCCAACCAGCTGCCGCCGCTCGACCGGCCCGCCGCCGTCAAGGAGTTGTTTCGGACGCCCGAACCGCTGCCGGATCTGCGAGCCGGACCCTACGAATTCAGCCTCGCGCGGCTGACCTTCCCCGCCGCCATGCCGGCGACCCCGGCCTTTTATCGCTCTGGTGCCGCGCTCGATTACGTTCTCGCCGGCACGGGGGCCCTGACGGCTGACGGGAAAACCGAAGCGATGACGGCCGAAATGCCGCTCTTCGAGGGCTTCGGCTGGGTTCACCGATTGGCAAACCCCGGCGGCGTGCCCCTCGTCCTCCTCCAGGCGAACATCAGCCGGGAGGGCGATCCGGCAGTGCATCCGGTGGCCGAAAAATAGCGCCGGCGCTCGCTCGATCGCCATCTGGGCGCATCGCGAAGCGGCACAACGGCGGGCAGGATGGCGCCGGCGGCGAGCGGCGGCTGAGCCCTGCGAAAGCCGATGCGCTCGGCCCCTGTCCCGCCGCAAACTCGCGCGAAGTCAATCTCTTTATTTCCGCATCGATCGCCAGGGCGTTCTCAGCCGACCGGCAGGGCGGGACGGCCATAGGAATCCCTTCGGGGACGGCTTGCGGCGGCGGCGGTAATGCGACTTTAAGAAGTTGCCGCCGTGCCCGCCGCCGCCGGAGGAGCGCCAACCAATCGGCAAGGCGATCCCGCCATCGGCGCCGGGCTTCTATGTCGGCGTCAACGCGGGCGGTGTCTCGGGCAGCTCGCTGTGGATCGAGCCGATCGATCCGGGCTTTGGGG
>DATCQF010000648.1:0-1983 GCA_036569735.1 Allostellaceae bacterium
CAACATAGTGGATCAGCGTGCCGTCGAACCGGAAGACGCTGCCGATGGTCGCGCCGGTCAGCGTTTTCGCGGCGGCGGCGATCGCGTCGAAGGTCGGCTGGACATCGGTCGGCGAACTCGAAATGACCCGCAGGATCTCGGCCGTCGCGGTCTGGCGCTCCAGCGCCTCGCGCTGCTCGGTGAGGAGCCGGGTGTTCTCGATCGCGATCACCGCCTGGTCGGCAAAGGTGCGCACCAGCTCGATCTGGCGCTCGGTAAAGGGCTCTACCCGTGTCCGCCCGAGATTGATCACGCCGACCACGACCCCCTCGCGCAACAGCGGCACGCCGAGCGCGGTCCGGAGTCGTCCGAGCGTAACATTCTCGCTGAGGGTGTATTCGGGATCGGAGGCGACGTCCGCAACGTGGACGATCCGACCCTCCAGTGCCGTCCGTCCGGTCATGCTGCTGCGGCTCATCGGCAACAACCGGCCTCGAATAGCCGCGTCGTGGCGGGGGGAGGCGGCGAAGAGTGCGGCCACCCGATACGCCTCGCCCTCGCGGTTGGCGATCATTGCATTATCGGCGTCGCACAGCCGCGCGGCGGTTTCGATCAGCGTATCGAGCACCGGGGCGAGATCGCCGGGCGAAATGTTGATGACCTGCAACACCTCGGCGGTCGCGGCTTGCTGGTCGTGCGCCTCGCACAGCTCCGCGCTCAGCGCCGCGATCCGAGCTTCGAGCTCGGCAATCGCAGGCTGCGGACGATGATCGGCCTGCCGCGCGGCTTGCGCGCTTCGCCGCACCCCCTGGCCCGTCCCTTGGCGCATCCCTCGGCGCTCCGTTCTTGTCGCGTCGCGAACCGTCTCCCGCCGGCCGAGGTCTGGCCCCCGGCTGCGGTTTTTAAAAGCTCGCGGCGCGCCTCATCATAGCCGCTTAGCGCGGCGGCATGAAATAGCGGGTTTCCCCGGACCGGCAGGCCGCGCCGCTAGACCCCGAGATAGCGGTGCTGCAGTTCGACCGCGGCGGCGAGCTCGGCCGAGGTGCCGGACCACACGGTGCACCCCTTTTCGAGGATGTAGTGGCGGTCGGCGAGGCGCAGCAGCGGCGCGATGTTCTTGTCGACGACGAGGATCGCCTGGCCGCCCTCCTTGAGCCGCGCGAGGACCCGCCAGATCTCGGCCCGGATGCGCGGCGCCAGACCCTCGGTCGCCTCGTCGAGCAGGAGGAGGCGCGGGTTGGTCATCAGCGCGCGGCCGATCGCCAGCATCTGCTGCTCGCCGCCCGAAAGGAGGCCGCCGAGAGTGGCGAGCCGCTCGCGCAGGCCGGGAAAGAGGCCGAGCACCGCGTCGAGGGTCCACCGGCCGGGCACGGTGGTCGCCACGAGGTTCTCGCGCACCGTCAGGTTCGCGAAGACCTGGCGCCCTTCGGGCACCAGGCCGAGCCCGAGCCGGGCAATCCGGTAGGGCGGCAGATGGTGGATCGGCGCGCCATCGAGGCGGATCGTGCCGGCCTGGGCGCGGACGATCCCCATGATTGCGGCAATGGTCGTGGTCTTACCCATGCCGTTGCGTCCCAAGAGGGTCACGACCTCACCGGCTGCGACCCTGAAATCGACGCCGAACAGGACGCGGCCATCGCCATACCCCGCTTCGAGACCCTCGACATCGAGCATCAGCCGCCCTCGTCGCCCAGCCCGCCCTCGTCGCCCAGATAGGCACGGCGCACCTCGGGGTCGGCGCGGATTTCCGCCGGCGCGCCGGTCGCGATGACCCTGCCGTAGACCATCACGGTGATGCGGTCGGCGAGCGCGAACACCGCATCCATGTCGTGCTCGACGAGGACGATCGCGAGCCGGCCCCGGAGGCGGGCGAGGAGACGCACGATCTCGGCCGATTCGGCCGGACCCATACCGGCCATCGGTTCGTCGAGCAGGAGGAGGCGTGGCCGGGTCGCCAGCACCATGGCGATTTCGAGCACCCGCTTTTCGCCATGCGACAGCGCG
>DATCQF010000649.1:0-2463 GCA_036569735.1 Allostellaceae bacterium
CCCCAACACACTCGGGTCGGCGCAAGCCCACAGCGGCTCGGGGACCGTGACCCCGGCGGCATGCACTGCCTGAAGCACGGCGAATTCCGCGATCCGGCCGAGGCTCGACGGGACCCCGGTCGGCGCGTCGGTGCGCAGGACGAGGCGCTGATGCCCGGCCAGCGAACCCCCGGCAAATTCGGCATCGAGCCCGAAATTCAGCTGGATCGCGCCGCCGGAAAGCAGCTCCAGCCCGGCAATCACCACCCGGCTCGCCCCGCTCTCCTCCGCGAGAAATCGGGCGAGCGCGGAGAGGTCGGCCGGCAGGTCAGATCGCGGCAACGCCGTGGCCGCCATCGACCGAGATGACCGCGCCGGTCACATAGGCGCTGGCCGGGGACGCGAGGAACAGCAGCGCCCCGTCGAGGTCGGCGGGCTGGGCGATGCGCTTCAGGGGGATGCGGCCGATCAGGTTCTGCCCGGCCGGGGTGGCGAAAAACGCGCGGTTGAAATCGGTCTCGACATAGCCCGGCGCCAATGCGTTGACCAGGATCCCATGGCGTGCCAGCTCCATCGCCAGCACATGCGTCAGGTGGATGAGGCCGGCCTTCGCCGCGCAATAGGCCGGGACCCGCCCGATCGTGCGGAAGCCGAGCACCGAGGCGATGTTGATGATCCGCCCCGGGCGCTTCATTTCGACGAGGTGGTGGGCGAAGTCGCGCGCCACCATCCAGGCGCCTTTCAAATTGGTGTCGACGACGTAATCCCAATCGGCTTCGGTGTGCTCGAACAGCGGCTTCGACACGACGACCCCGGCATTGTTGACGAGGATCGACAGCTTCCCGAGTTCGGCTTCGGCGGTGGCGATGCAGGCGGCGATGCTGTCGGCCTTGGTGACGTCGCATTCGATCGGCAGGCAAGCCCCGCCACCCGCCTCGATGTCGCGGGCCAGTTCGGCGAGGCGGTCGGCCCGGCGCGCGGCGAGCGCCACCCTGGCGCCGGCAGCGGCGAGAATTTCGGCGAAATGCCGCCCGATGCCGCTCGACGCGCCGGTCACCAGCGCCACCTCGCCGGTGATGTCGAAACTGGGTAATTCGGGCATCTATACGTTCCTTCCAACCGTTGCGACGGCTGGCACGCACACCGTGCGTCCTTCGAGACGCGCCCCCTCATCCTGAGGAGCCGCCGCAGGCGGCGTCTCGAAGGGGGGATGCTCCTCAGGATGAGGGAAATTAGTGTGTGACATTAATACCTTACCTCATCCTGAGGAGGCGCGGAGCGACGTCTCGAAGGACGCATTGGCGCTTGTCCGAGACATCCCACTCACGGCGTCTCCTTGGCCTGCTCGCGCAGCGCGTATTTCTGGATCTTGCCGGTCGAGGTTTTCGGCAATGGGCCAAAGACGATGCTGCGCGGCACCTTGTAATGCGCGAGGTTGGCGCGGCACCAGGCGATGATGTCGGAGGCCGCGACCTCGCCGGCTTCGGGCTTCAGCGTGACAAAGGCGCACGGCGTCTCGCCCCACCGCTCGTCCGGCTTGGCGACGACCGCGGCTTCCATGACCATCGGATGGCGGTAGAGCACCTCCTCGACCTCGATCGAGGAAATATTCTCGCCGCCCGAGATGATGATGTCCTTCGAGCGGTCCTTCACCTCGATGTAGCCGTCGGCGTGGCTGACCGCGAGGTCGCCGGTGTGGAACCAGCCGCCGGCAAAGGCCTCGCCGGTCGCCGCCGGGTTTTTCAGATAGCCCTTCATCAGCGTGTTGCCGCGCAGCATCAGTTCGCCGATCGTCGCCCCGTCGGGCGGCACGTCGCGCATCGTCGCCGGGTCGGCGACGCGCTGGCGGTCCAAGGTCAGGTATTGCACCCCCTGGCGCGCCATCTTCGCGGCCCGCTCGCCGCCCTCCAGCGCGTCCCATTCCTCCTGCCAGGCGCACACCGTCGACGGCCCGTAGCTCTCGGTCAGCCCATAGAGGTGGGTGACGCGGAACCCCATGCGCCCCATCGCCTCGATGACCGCCGAGGGCGGCGCGGCGCCGCCGGTCGCCGCCTCGACGACATGATCGAACCGGCGCTTCACCGCGTCGGGCGCATGCACCAGCATGTTCAAGACGATGGGCGCGCCGCACAAATGCGTCACGCGGTGCTCGGCGATCGCATCGAAGATCGGCGCCGGGTCGACGCGGCGCAGACAGACATGCGTGCCGGCCACCGCGGTGACGCCCCAGGTGTAGGTCCAGCCGTTGCAGTGGAACATCGGCAGGGTCCACAGATAGACCGAATGGCGGTCGAGCCCGAAGGTGATCGCGTTGCCGAGCGCGTTCAGATAGGCGCCGCGGTGATGGTAGACGACGCCCTTGGGGTTGCCGGTGGTGCCCGAGGTGTAGTTGAGCGCGATCGCGGCCCACTCGTCGGCCGGTGGCGACCACGATGCCGATGGATCGCCCTCGCCGAGAAAATCCTCGTACTCGGTGCCGCCGAG
>DATCQF010000650.1:0-10728 GCA_036569735.1 Allostellaceae bacterium
ACCCATCCTACACCGCTGCGCTTTTCCACCCTGCCATTGCCCCCGCCGCTCACCGCCACAATTGCTTGCTGGCCAACGCCGCGCCCTGCGACAGGGCTTCCAATTTGGCCCAGGCGATTTGCGGGTGGATGCGGCCGCCGAGACCGCAATCGGTCGAGGCGATGACGCGCTCGCGGCCGACGATGTTGGCAAACCGGAGAATACGGTCACAGACCAGTTCGGGGTGTTCGACGACGTTGGTGGCGTGGCTGACGACCCCCGGCAGGATGATCTTGTCGTCGGGCAGCTTGACGTCCTGCCACACCCGCCATTCGTGCTCGTGGCGGACATTGCCGGCCTCGAACGAAATCGCCCCGACATTGGCGGCGAGCACGGTTTCGATGATGTCGCTCAGCGCGATGTCGGTGACGTGCGGGCCGTGCCAGCTGCCCCAGCACAGATGCAGGCGGATGCGCTCGGGGGGCAGGCCCTTTATCGCATGGTTGAGCGCCTCGATGAGGCGCGCCGTAAACTTGCGGTAATCGGCGACACTGGGCTCGGGGTTGACCATGTCCCAGTTCTCGGCAAGCGCCGGGTCGTCGAGCTGCAGGATCACCCCGGCATCGACGATCGCCTTGTATTCCTCGCGCATCGCGTCGGCGCAGGCGTAGAGGAACTCGTCGTCGGTCTTGTAATGCTTGTTGCCGATGCGCGAGCAGCTGCCCGGCGCGACCGCGGTCATGAAACCGTCGGCGACCCCGGCCGCCTTGAGCGCCGCCTGGAAATGGGCGATGTCGGCCCGGATCATCTCGTGCCCGGCATAGGCGAGCGGCCCGATGCATACCGGAGCGGCCGGCCGCGGACCGGTGGTGATCCCCGAATCCGGGTCAGCGTAGGCCGCGGCGAATTGCGTGCGGTCGCGCCGGTCGCCAAAACTGGTCAACACGAGTTCGCCCGGGCGCGAGCGCTGCGGCGCCATTTCGTAAAGGGTCTGGTCGCCGGGTTCGATGCCCGAGAGGCGCTGCCACGAATAGCGCCACCACGAGCCGTAATTGACCCGCTGGCCCATCGCCTTGCCGAACTCGCCGTCGCCCGGCACATCGATGCCGAGCTGATGCTGACGGCGCACCGTCTCCATCACCGCCGCGCCGAGAATCCGCTGAAATGCGCGCTCGTCGACAGCGCCGCCGGCCTCGCGCGCCCGGTTTGCCGCGATCAGCCCGTCGGGCCGCGGCAGGCTGCCGACATGGCTCGTGAGGATGTGGTCGGTGCTGATGCGCATGGCTGCCTAACGCCCCAAATGTTGGTCCGATGATAGGGTGGCGTGCGCCGGCTCGTCTATTTCGGCGATGAAATCTGACGAAGCTGTAGACTTATGGAGCGGAGTCGTGACGGGCGCACTGCGTCCTTCGAGACGCCAGCTGCGCGGGCTCCTCAGGATGACGTTCTTTCTTAATGCAATCATAGGCTTATCGTCATCCTGAGGAGGCGCAAGGCGCCGTCTCGAAGAACGCGGGATCGTGATGCAGCCGGTCTTCTGCCGGCGTTACGATATGTATTCACAAGCTCCGCGGAGGAGAACGGACCATGTCGGATGCCGCGACAATCGCCGAGATGCCCGATGCCGGCGCGGGCGACGACCCGGCGAGCCGGCCGCAGGTTGCCTTGCTGCCGAGTGCCCATCGCCGCGGCGAGACCGGTCATCCATGGATCTACTCGAACGAGATCGTGATGGACCCCGCGGCAAAAGCGCTGGCGCCCGGCACCCTCGTCACCTTGCGGCGGGCGGATGGGCGCCCGTTCGGCGTCGCGATTTTCAATCCGCACACCCTCATTGCGGCCCGCGTGCTTGATCGCGACGCCGCCCGGGAAATCGGCAAGCGGTTTTTTACGCGTCGGCTCGATCGCGCGCTCAAGCTGCGCGAGCGGCTTTACGATGCGCCCTATTACCGGCTCGTCCATGCCGAGGCGGATGGCCTCCCCGGGCTCGTGATCGACCGCTTTGGCGCGGTCCTGGTCGTCGAGGCCAACACCGCCGGGATGGACCGGCTGCTGCCGGTCATCATCGACGCGCTGCGCGGCCTCCTCGCTCCCGAGGCGATCGTGCTGCGCAACGACAGCCCGGCGCGGACCCAGGAAGGCCTCACGCTGGAAACCCGGGTCGCGGTCGGTGCAATCGGCGGTGCGGTGCCGGTCGAGGAAAACGGCGTGGTGTTCGAGGCCGATGTGCTGGCCGGGCAGAAGACCGGGTGGTTTTTCGACCAGCGCGACAATCGGGCCTTCATCGCCGGGCTCGCGGCGGGTGCGCGGGTGCTCGACCTGTATTGCTACAGCGGTGGGTTTGGCGTTGCCGCGGCGTGTAAGGGCGCCGCAGCGGTGCTCGGCATCGACCGATCGGAGCCCGCCCTCGCGCTCGCGTCGGCTTCAGCCAGCCGCAACGGGGTCGCCGAAAGCTGCGTCTTCCGCCGCGGCGAGGTCTTCGCCGAGGCGGCTGCGCTCGCCACCGCCGGCGAGCGCTTCGACATCGTCGTTGCCGACCCGCCGCCGTTCGCGCGCTCGAAGCGTGACGTCCCGGCGGCGCTGCGCGGCTATAGGAAGCTCGCCAAGCTCGCCGCCCAGGCGACCGCGCCCTCCGGTTTTCTGTTTCTCGCGTCGTGCTCCTACAATGTCGAGGCCGCGGATTTCGCCGAAGCGGTGCGCCACGGCCTTGCCGATGCCGGCCGCGTCGCCCGCATCCTCAAGAGCACCGGGGCGAGCCCCGACCATCCGGTCCACCCGGCGCTGCCCGAGAGCGCCTATCTGAAGGCGCTCACCCTGACGCTCGATTGAGAACACCCGGTCTGTCGGAATCGGCCGCCGAGGGCAGGGTCAGCCGGAACACCGTGCCGCCGCCGGTCGACTTGACGAGGACGAGGTCACCGCCCTGCGCCCGCATCAGCTCGCGCGCGATCGCGAGGCCAAGCCCGCTGCCACCCGGTCGGGCCGACCCGAAAAACGGCCGGAACAGGTTTTCCCGGGCCCGCGGCGGGAGGCCATGCCCGTCATCGGCGACATCGATCAGGATCACGTCGTCCTCTACCGCGGCGCTGAAGCGCAAATGCCGCGCACCGGCCTCGACCGCGTTCTGCGCGAGGTTCAACAGCACCCGGTAGAGCTGGTCGCGGTCGGCCCGCACGATGAGCCCGGAAGGCACTTCCGGCGTGACGGCGAGGTCGTCGCTTTCCGACGCCAAGGCCGGCTCGAGCTCCTCGATCAGCGGCAACAGGGGAAACCGGGTGGGCGCGAACGGCGGCGCGCCTTCGCGCGAGAAATCGAGCGTACGGGTGCACAGCGCGACGGCGCGGTCGATCGCGTCGAAGAGGCGCGGGGCGACGCGGCGCACCTCGGGCGCGGGGCTGTCGGCGAGCCCGTCGCTGACCAGCCGGGCGGTCGCCAGAATGGCGCGCAGATCATGGTTGATCTTGGTCACCGCGGTGCCGAGCGCCGCGAGGCGGGCGCGTTGCCCCAATGCCTGCCGCACGGTTTCCTGCAGCATCGCGAGCTCGTTCTCGGCGCTGCCGATCGCGTCGCGCCGGCCGGTGGGCACGATGCGGCGCGAGGCGTCCTCCGGATCCTCGCGAAACAGCGTCATGCTCGCGGTGATGCGCCGCATCGGCCGGACCAGGAGCCATTGCAGGCTGAGATAGACGAGCGTGGCGGTGATCAGCGAGATGACGATCGACAATTCGAGGATGCGCATCCCGAAGGCCCACATCTCGCGGCGCAGCGGCGCCTCGTCGAGCAGCAATTCGACCGTCGCGCCGGGCTCGGTCGGCGCCGGGCCCAGCACCCGCATCACCCGGTTGTCGCTGCGCGCCAGGGTTTCGAGCGAGCGCCGGATCCATACGGGGATGTTGCCCTTGGTCAGGTCGAAGGTGACGTCGGGCTGCGGCGCCACCGGGCTGTCGAGCATGAAGACCATGCCGTTGGGGCGATGCATGATGACGCCATGCGCGCCAACGTCGGCGAGGAGCAGCCTGGTCAGCGGTTCGTCGATCCGTCCGTTGGGGCTGGCCGCCAGGGCCATCGTGGCGAGATGCCCGGCGGCCAGGCGGTTCTCGAAATAGGTCATTCGGAAGCGCGCGACCGAGGGCACGAAGATCAGCACCTCGCTCAGCATGACGAAAAAGATCGTCAGCACGAGGAGCCGGGCCGAGAGGCTGCGCATCAGCATCGCCGCGCTCCCTACCCGAACCGGGCCAGGAGGCGCACCAGGAGGCGGGTGCGCGGCGCGAAGAGGGAGGGCGTATAGAAGCTCCCGGCGGCGCGCTTGCCTGCTTCGCCCCGCGTCGGATAGGGCACGATCAGGTTGGCCATCGCGCCGATCTTGAGCTTTTGGGCAATTGCCAACGCCCAGGGCAGGATCAGATCGCCCGCCGCCGCGCCGAGGATCGTCGCGCCGAGGATGCGCCCCCGGCGGCCGGTGATGATCTTCATTTCGCCCGATGTGTCGCGCTCGGTATGGGCGCGGTCGTTGTCGGCGAAGGACCAGCGCAGCACCTGCACCGGCCCCAAATCCCGCGCCGCCGCCTCGCCGAGCCCCACCTGGGCCAGCTCGGGATCGGTATAGGTCACCCAGGGCAGCGCGCGGTAATCGACCCGCGCCGGCAGCCGGAAGAGGGCGTTCCGGATCACGATCCCGGCGTGGTACAGCGCGACATGGGTGAATTGCGGACCGCCGGCCGCGTCGCCGATGGCAAAGGCGCGGCGGTTCGATGTGCGCAGCCGGGCATCGACGACGACCCCGGCGGGGTTGGCCGCGATCCCGGCGGCGGGGAGATCGAGTGCGGCGAGGTTGGGTCGCCTTCCGGTGGCGACCAAGAGATGCGACCCGGTAACGCGCTCGCCGCTCGCCAGGGTGACGGTGATGCCGGTGCCCTCGCGCGCGATCCCGGCGACCGCCACCCTGGGTTTCAGCGCTATACCGTCAGCCCCCAACCGCCCGGCGAGGAGCGCCACCAGCTCCGGGTCGTCGCGCGGCAGCAAGGGGCCGGCATCGATCACCGTGACATTGGCGCCGAGCCCCTTATGGGCCTGCGCCAGCTCGATGCCGATCGGGCCGCCGCCGATGACGATCAGGTGCTGGGGCGGCGTCCGGTTGGCGAACACCGTCTCGTTGGTGAAATACGGCACGCTGTCGAGGCCGGGGATCGGCGGCACGACCGGCGCCGACCCGGTGGCGATGACAAACCGCCGCGGCCGGATCAGGGTATCGCCGGCGCGGATCGTGCGGGGATCGACAAACCGCGCTTCATTCTTGATGACACGCACCCCGAGCCGCTCGAAGCGCTCGACCGAATCCATCGGGGCGAGGCGCAGGGTGACGCGCTCGACGCTGTCGGCCACCGCGGCGAAATCGATCCGCGGGGGATCGCAGATGATCCCGAGCTCGGCGCCGCGGCGCCATGCATTGGCCAGCCGGGCCGCCGCCAGCAGCGATTTCGACGGCACGCAACCGTAATTGAGGCAGTCGCCGCCCATCCGGTCGCGCTCGATGAGAACGACGCTCGCGCCCATCTGCACCGCGCCCGCCGCCACCGCGAGCCCGCCCGATCCGGCGCCGATCACGCACAAATCGGGTCGGTATGGATCAGAGGCCGGCGCAGTCATGCCGTTTCACTGAGCGAGCGGGCGCGCCAGCGCCGGTAGGCCACCGGCAACAGGGCAAGCGCGGCAAGCCCGAGGATCGGCATAAACACGCTCGGGCGATAGAGGACCCCAAGATCGGGCGGCCGTCCTTCCTCCACCAGGGTTCCCAGGCCGTTGCCGAGGCTGGCAAAGATGAAGGTAACCGGAATCATGCCGATAAACGTGCCGAGCACGTAGACCCAAAGGCGCAAGCCCACCGCCCCGGCCGCCAGGTTGACCAGCCAGAACGGGAAGATCGGAATGAGCCGCAGCACCAGGAGGTAATTGAGCCCGTTGCGGCGGAACCCGGCCTCGATGCGCTGCACCCACGGGGCGGCGCGCACCGCGAGGCCGGCGAGGCCGGCGCGGGCGGCGAGAAACACCACGGTCGCGCCGATCGTCGCCCCGACCACTGCGTAGGCGCCGCCGAGCCAGGGACCGAATAGGAACCCGCCGGTGATCGTCAGAAGTGCCCCTCCCGGAACCGACAGCGCGACGAGGCCGGCATAGCAAAGGATGAACGTCAGCGCCGCCATTGCCTGCGCCGCGCCGACCAGGTCGCACACAAATTCGCGGTTCTCGGCGATGGCGGCGATCGTCAGGTAGCGGTGCCCGCCGAGCGCCATGAACAGCACCCCGGCGAGAATGAGGATGCCGAGCGGGACGCAACGGCGAAAGGCAAACGGACGCGGCGTTTCGTCAGCCATCAGGGTCCTGTGGGAGGGAAGGGGCGGCTATGCTAGCCCCCCACCGCAACCACCGCACTCAATTCGGCGTGAATTAGCGCGCCCTCTCTGCCCCAGGGGGCGGAGAGGGCAATTTGTTCGGCTATTCGCGCTCCTCGCGCTCCTCTTCGTGGCGGAACGGCGAGTACTCGGCGAGGTGCTCGATCTTCTGCTCGACCATCGCGCGCTCGCGCTCGAGGAAGGCGGCGACGGCGCGGCGGAACCCCGGGTCCGGGATCCAGTGCGCGCTGTAGATCGGGGTCGGCAGATAGCCGCGCTGCAGTTTGTGCGGCCCCTGCGCGCCGGCTTCGACCCGCTTCAAGCCGCGCCGGATGGCGAACTCGATCGCCTGGTAATAGCAGCATTCGAAATGCAGGAAGCGGTATTCGCGGCGCGCGCCCCAGTTGCGGCCGTAGATCGTGTCCCGGCCGAGAATATTAAAGGCGCCGGCGATGTACTCGCCCTCGCGCCGCGCCATGAACAGGACGATATTGTCGGGCATCCGCTCGCCGATCATCGAGAAGAACCGGCGCGACAGGTAGGCTTCGCCCCATTTCCTGTCGGAGGTGCCGAGGTAGAGGCGGTAGAAGGCGTCCCACGCCTTTTCGGTGAGGTCGGACCCGGTCAGGAGGTCGATCTCGATGCCGCCGGCCAATGCCTCGCGCCGCTCCTTCTTGACCGCCTTGCGCTTCCTTGAATTGAGCGCGGCGAGATAGTCGTCGAAATCGCGGTAGCCCTCGTTGGTCCAGTGGAATTGCTGGCCGATCCGCTGCAGGAAACCCGCTTCGGCAAAGGTCTCGAACTGGTCGGGCTCGGGGAAATTGATGTGCAGCGAGGAGAGCTTGCGCTGGCGCACCAGCTCGACCATTCCGGCGATCAGGTGGCTCTTGGTCTGCGTGCCGGCATCCGGCGCGACCAGGAGGCGCGGCCCCGGCACCGGGGTGAACGGCACGGCGCACAAGAGCTTTGGATAATAACGGTTGCCGGTGCGTTCGTAGGCATCGGCCCAGCCCCAATCGAACACGTACTCGCCATAGGAATGGCTCTTCAGATACATCGGCACCGCGCCGACGAGCCGCCCCTCGCCATCGGCAAAGGTCAGGTGCTGCGGCGCCCAGCCGGCGCGCGCGGTCGCCGAGCCGCTCTCTTCGAGCGCATTCAGAAAGACATGGCTGACCGTCGGGTTGATGTCGCCGGCGCAGCAATCCCACGCCTCCGGCGCGATCTCGCTCATCGCATGATGGATGCGCAGCGTGATGGTCTCGCCCTCTGATTTTTCCGGTGACTTCTCTGGGGTCTTCTGTGGGTCGGTCATCGCCCGCACCGGTCAGCCGATCTCGAAGGCGGCTTCGACCTCGACCGCGACGCCGCCCGGCAGGGAGCTCACCCCGACCGCGGCGCGCGCATGGCGGCCGATATCGCCGAACACCTCGACCATCAGGTCGGAGGCGCCGTTGACGATTTGCGGCATGTCGGTGAACTCCGGCGTGCAGTTGACAAACCCGCCGAGCCGCACGCAGCTTCGCACCCGGTCGAGATCGCCGCCGCAGGCGACGCGCAGATGGGCGAGGATGTTGAGGGCGCACAGCCGCGCCGCCGCCTGGCCGTCGGCGATGCCAACCCCGGCGCCAAGCTTCCCGACATAGCGGCGCTCGCCGTTCCAGACGCAGAGCTGGCCGGCGATGAAGACGAGATTGCCGGAAACCGTGAACGGCACATAATTCGCCACCGGCGCGCCCGGAAGCGGCAATTCGATGCCGAGCTCCTTGAGCCGCGCCTCGATCCTTCCGCTCATCGCCCGATCTCTCCCCACCGCGAAGTCTTCCGGTTGCCGAGGATAAGCCCTCTGCCGCCGCTGTCCAGTGTGCCGCGAAACTGCCGCATTCGCGCCTTAGCACCCGGGTCCATGCGCATGCCGTGGCTCCCGATCCTCTGTCTGATGCTGACCCGGGGAGCGGTCGGGGCCGCGACCCTGGGCGATGCGCAAATCGGCTTCACCGCCGACCGCACCCTCGTCATCGACGGGCGCACCTACCTTGGCAAGATCTGGACCATGCCGGGCAAGGAGCGCCACGAGCAGGCGATCCAGGCCTTCCGCCCGGTGTTCCTGTTGCGCGCCGACAGCCCCTTGGTCGAAATTGTGCTGCCCCAGCTCAAGACCATCGTCCAGTTCGAGCTGCCGCCGGAATTGCGCATCCTCGGCACCCCAGCGCTCAAAAAACACCCGGCCGGTCAGGAGACTGTCAACGGCATCGCCACGACCAAATACGCAATCGACGAAACCGTGCCGGAAGGCCACGCGACCGGCACGCTGTGGCTCAGCCGCGACGGCATCCCGATGAAGCTCGCCGGCAGCTTTACCGGGCAAAAAGGCAAGGTTTCAAACCTCCGCTGGGAGCTGAGCCACGTCAAGATCGGGCCGCAGCCGGCGTCGCTGTTCGAGGCGCCGCACGGATATTCCAAGCTGCCGCCGGAAGCGGTCGCGCCGCTCCTCGGCCTCAAGCTCAAATCGGCGCCGCACTGACCCGCGCCCATGTACGCCACGCGGGGAAGGTGCGAATTTTGCGGAATGGCAATTAACCTGTCGATAAGGTTTTCCATGCATAGATTTGCTCGAGGACCCCATCGTACAAAGGAAACCTAAAATGTTTGCTAATCTCACCAAGCTTCTCAAGAACGAAGACGGCGCCACCGCAATCGAATACGGCCTGATCGCCGCCTTGATCGCGGTCGCCGCGATCTCGGCTTTTCAGCTGGTCGGAACGAACCTCAGCAATACGTTCCACGGCATCGCCACCCAGCTGTAAATCGGCGCACCTTCGATCAACCGCCCCGCGGCGCCCGACGGTGCCGCGGGGCGGTTTTTTTGTCGCTACCGCCGGCGGCGAAGGCGGTCGACGAGGCTCAGCAGCGCCAGCGGGACGACGATAATCGCGCCGAGCAGCGCGTAGGGCAGGGACCACACGACAAGGTCGCGCAGCTTTTGCCACAGCATGTCGAGCGTGTGCCAGGTGTCGGTCAGGAGGCCGCGCGCGGTAATCCCGATGCTTTCGAGAAACAGGCCGACGAGGATGCACAGCACGAAGAGCCCGATCGCGCGGCCGAGGATGATCATGGCTCCACCGCCTCCTCCACCGGCTCCACCGGGGCGAGACGGCGCCATTCCGCCCTGACCATGGCATCGCTTTCAGCATCCCGGCGGGTGGCGGCCGCGGCGCCGAGATCGCGCGCGCCGGCGATGCGGCCAAAGGCCCAGACCGCGGCGCCGCGCACGAGGGGCGACGAATCGTCGAGACGGCCGCGCGCCGCGGCGATCAGTTCGGCGCTGGATTGAGGCGCATTGCCGATCGCGATCAGGACGTTGCGCAGGAACCGGTTGCGCCCGATGCGTTTCACCGCGGTGCCGGCGAAGCGGGCGCGAAATCCGGCATCGTCGAGCCCGGCGAGTTCGGCCAGCATGGGTGCGGTCAACCCGTCGCGTGGCAGGAATTCGGGCACCTCGGTAACACGCGCGAACTTGTTCCAGGGACACGCCGCGAGGCAATCGTCGCAGCCAAAGATGCGGTTGCCGATCAGCGGGCGCAGTTCATCGGGGATCGGGCCCTTGTGCTCGATCGTTAGATACGAAATGCAGCGCCTGGCATCGAGCCGGTAGGGCTGTGGAAAGGCGTTGGTCGGGCAGGCATCGAGACACGCCCGGCAGGTTCCGCAATGGTCGCTTTCGGGCGCGTCGGGTTCCAGCGCCAGGCTCAGATAGATTTCGCCGAGAAACAGCCAGGAGCCGAGCGGGCGCGACACGAGGTTGGTGTGCTTGCCCTGCCAGCCGAGCCCGGCCTGCTCCGCCAGCGGCTTTTCCATGACCGGGGCGGTATCGACAAACACTTTTAGCTCGCCCGGCCAGCGCGCCGCGATCCAGCGCGCCAGCACCTTCAGGCGCTTTTTGAGGATGTCGTGATAGTCGCGGCCGCGGGCATAGACCGAAATCGCGCCGCGCTCCGGGTCGGAGAGGACAGCCAGCGGGTCGTCGTCGCCGCCGTAATTGAGGCCGAGCACGACAACCGTGCGCGCCTCGGGCCACAGGGTTTGCGGGTCGCCGCGTCGCGCGCTGGTGTCGGCGAGCCAGCCCATGTCGCCATGATAGCCGCGCTCGATATACTCGCGCAGATCGTCGCGCGCCGCGTCGGCCAGATGCGCCGCGGCGAACCCGACCGCGTCGAAGCCCAGCGCCAAAGCGTGGCCACGGATCGCCTCGCGGATCTCGTGGGAGGTGGGCGTCATCTTCGGATGGAGCCCGTGCATCCGCTCTTACTCGCATTCCCGGCGAAAGCCGGGATCCACCGATCCACAGTCGAGGCGT
>DATCQF010000651.1:0-4857 GCA_036569735.1 Allostellaceae bacterium
GCCCAGAACTGCACGGCGTACAACAGGTTCGACAACGCCTGCATCGCGCCGGCGATCAGCAGCGCCCTGAAAACCCCCATCCGCGCCACCAAGACGCCGCCGAGAGCCACCCCGACGAGGGTTGCGATGACGCCGTAGACCTTGGCGATCGTGGCGACCTCGACCTTGGTAAAGCCGAGCTCGACGTAGAGCGGGTTCGACATCGATCCGGCGAGCGCGTCGCCGAATTTATAGAGGACGATGAAGACGCCGATCGCGGCAAGCTGGGCTGCCCCGTTGCGCGCGAAGAGGTCGAGGAAGGGCGCGACAACCGCCCGGCTGAGCCACGCCCTGACGCGCTGGGCGGCGGTGGTGCCGGGCAGCGCCTCCGGCACGGGTGCGCTGTCGGGTTCGGGGGTCAGCAATACGGTGACCATGCCGACCCCCATCAGCGCCGCCATCACCGCATAGGCGAGGGACCAACCGCCAAAGCTCGCGGCATAGAGCGCCCCCGCGCCCGAGGCGAGCATGCCGAAGCGGTAGCCCCATTGCGTGGCGGCGGCGCCGGCGCCCTGCTCTTCGGGGCGCAACAGTTCGATGCGGTAGGCGTCGATGACGATGTCCTGGCTCGCCGACAGAAAGGCGACGACGACGGCGGCGAGCGCGGTCAGCAGGGGACCCTCGCGCGGGTCGGTGAGGCCGAGCGCGAGGATCGCGGCCGCCAGCAGCGCCTGGATCGCCAGGGCCCAGCTGCGGCGCCGGCCGAGCCGCGCCGTCAACAGCGGGATCGGCAGCCGGTCGATCAAGGGCGACCACAGGAATTTCAGGCTGTACGAGGTGCGCACCAGCCCGAACAGCCCGATTGCGGTCAACGACACGCCGTCCTCGGCGAGCCAGTACGACAGGGTGCCGAAGGTCAGGGCGAGCGGCAGCCCGCTGGAAAACCCCATCAGCAGGATCACGACGAGGCGGGGCTCCCGATACACCGAGAGCGAGGCGCCCCAACCCTTTGGGTCAAAGCGCCGGCGCCGGCTCCGCCGCAGACCCGCTTCCGCTGCTTTCATCGGGTCACGCTACCTCAGTCGGATTCGTATCACAAAAAACCCCTTGGCCGGGTCAAGCCCGGCCAAGGGGTTTGCGGAGGCGATTCCGTTTGAGTGACCACGGCTTCAGGCTCTAACAAATGCTCGCCTGAACGGCTGCCGCGGGTCCCGGCCGCTGACGTGCTTGCCCAGCGGCCGGGTGTCTCGCCCGCGTCAGTCGCTGTACTTGGCCGCGGTGCAGTTGCCGCAGACCCAGGGATAGGTCCAGTCGGCGATCTTGCCCTTGTCTTCGGGCAGATGCGGGCTCCACGCATCCGCCTTGATCGGCTCCTTGGTCTGCCACACGACATCGAACTGCCCGTCCGGCCTGATCTCGCCGATCATCACCGGCTTCGACAGGTGATGGTTGGTGTTCATTGTCGAGACGAAGCCGCCGGGCGCCTTGACCTTCTGCCCGTACATCGCCTGGCGCACCGCGTCGACATCGGTTGTGCCGGCCTGGCGGACCGCCTGCGCCCACATCTTGAAGCCGATGAAATGCGCCTCCATCGGGTCGTTGGTGACGCGCTTGGGGTTCTTGATGAAGTCGCGCCACTGCTTGATGAAGGCTTCGTTGGTCGGGTTCTTCACCGATTCGAAGTAGTTCCAGGCGGCAAGGTGACCCACCAGGTTTTTCGTGTCGATGCCCGCCAGCTCCTCTTCGCCGACCGAGAACGCGACCACCGGAATGTCGGACGCCTTGATGCCGGCATTGGACAATTCCTTGTAGAACGGCACATTGGCGTCACCGTTGATGGTCGATACCACCGCAGTCTTCTTGCCGCCCGCGGCAAATTTCTTGATCGCCGCGACTTCGGTCTGCCAGTCGGAATAGCCGAACGGGGTATAGTTGATCTTGATGTCGTCCGCCGCGACGCCCTTTGCCTTCAAGAAGGCCTCGAGGATCTTGTTGGTGGTGCGCGGATAGACGTAGTCGGTGCCTTCGAGGACCCAGCGCTTTACGTTGCCGCCTTCGGCGCTCATCAGGTACTCGACCGCCGGGATTGCCTGCTGGTTCGGCGCCGCCCCGGTATAGAAGACGTTGCGCGAGCTTTCCTCGCCCTCGTACTGCACCGGATAGAACAGGAGGCCGTTCAGTTCCTCGAACACCGGCAGTACCGATTTGCGCGACACCGAGGTCCAGCAGCCGAACACGGCGGCGACTTTTTCCTTGGCGAGCAGGTCGCGCGCCTTTTCGGCGAACAGCGGCCAGTTGGAGGCCGGGTCGACGACCACCGCCTCGACCTTCTTGCCGAGGAGCCCGCCCTTTTTGTTGATGTCGTCCACCATCATCAGGATGGTGTCTTTCAGCGTGGTTTCGCTGATCGCCATCGTGCCCGACAGCGAATGCAGGACGCCGATCTTGATCGTCCCCTGGGTCTGGGCATCGGCGGCCCCACCCAGCGCCACGGCCGCCGCCGCACCGACGACCGCCGGCAGCGCCGCGCGGAGAATCCCCTTGATGAGTTTCATTGCTCCCTCTTTCTGTCGACTGCGCGGCGTCTGAACGGCCGGCCACCGGGGAGGGAGCAAGATCGGGGCCAAGCTCAGGACCAGGTTGCCTGGCGGGCGATGCCGCTATTTCGGGCGAAAGCATCTTTCTTAGGCATGCCTATTTTTTAGGCAATGCGTGCCGTTCTGATCGGCAGTTCCGCCGAGTCGTGCCCCCTGGTTACCGCAGCGCCTTCGCCTTATCCTCGCTCTCGGCCGCAACCGGAGACAAGAATGACCGACAGCGATGCCGTGCTCGCGGCGAACCTCGAATTCTACCGGGCCTTTGGCGCGCGTGATGTTGCCGCGATGGAGCGGCTGTGGGCGCGCCGGGCGCCGGTCGCCTGCATCCACCCGGGCTGGCCAGCACTTTCCGATCGCGACGCGGTCGTCGAGAGCTGGCGTGGCATTCTCGCCAACCCCGAGGCGCCGCGCATCACCTGCTTCGACGAGCGGGTGCTGCTCTATGGCGATACCGCGCTGGTCATTTGCGAGGAGGAACTCGACGGCGGCACCCTCATTGCCAGCAACCTGTTCGTCCGCGAGGACGGCGCCTGGCGGATCGCCCACCACCAGGCCGGCCAACTGGTCGCGCGCCGTCCGCAGGGCCGGCGGCCCAGCCGCTTGAACTGAGCCTCGCGTCCCGCCTCGCCCTAGCTGAACCGGGAGCGGCGGCGTGCCTCCTCTGCTGCCTGCGCCGCCTCGACCGCCATGCGCAATTCGGCGAGCCGGGCGCAGGTTTCCCCGTCGAGCAGCCCGTCCCAGCGCTCCGGGCGGAAGCGGCGCTGGAACGCGGCGAGCGCGACCTCTTCGGTGGCGGCCGAGACGCAATAGCCGATCCGGGCGAGATCGGCGAGCGCACCGGCATGCTGCACCAGCCCGACGCCGCGGCCACGCCGGCGCGCGAGACCGGGGGCGGGCGGCGGCCACAACCCGATGCCGGCACGCGCGAGGCGCGGCCAATCGAACAATTCGCCGGGGTCGGCCTTGCGGTCGGGCGCGATATCGGAATGCCCGACCACCCGGTAGGGCGGGATCGGGTGGCGCGACAGGATGTCCCGGCAGAGCTCCTCGACCGCCGCCATCTGGGGTTCGGGAAACCGCCGATAGCCCCATTCATGCCCGGGATTGACGATCTCGATGCCGATCGAGACGTAATTGAGGTTGCTCTCGCCGTGCCAGCACGAGACGCCGGCGTGAAAGGCGCGCCGCGCTTCGGGTACTAGGCGCCACAGCGTGCCGTCTTCCTCGACCACATAATGCGCGCTGACCTGGGCCGCCGGGTCGCACAGCCGGTCGAGCGCCGCCGCCGCGCTCTGCATGCCGGTGTAGTGCAGCACCAGCATGTCGATGGGGCGCATGTGAGGCGGCTCGCCGCGGCTGTCGTGGTTGGGCGAGGGACGCTCGCGGATATCGCGCCCCATGGCGGACTGCATCACGCCGGTTGCGCCTCTGCCGCACCGCCCCGGTGGCGCAGGAGCCGGTCGCGGGCGGCGTTGATCCGGGCGACGCGCTGGGTGGCGAGCGCGACGCGTTCGGCCGGCATGCCGCGGGCGACCAGGAGATCGGGATGATGCGCCCGGATCAGCCGGCGATAGGCGGCGCGGATCTCGTCGAGCGAGGCATCGGGCGCCAGCCCCAGCACCGCGTGCGGGTCGTCATCGCCCGGGGAAGCGCCCGCCGCCGGCCTGCCGACAAACGCCGCGCGGATCCGGGCATAGCCGGCCGGATCGAAACCCAAATGGCGCGCGACCTCGCGCAGATAGGCATCCTCGGCCGGGCACACGCGGCCATCGGCCAGCGCGATATAGAAGAGGCCGCCCAGCAGATCCTCGAGCACGGCGCGATGGCCGGCAAACAGGCGTCCGACCTGGCGGGCATAGCTGTCGAACCCGGCGGTGCTGCGGCGCGCGAGATCGAAAACGAGGCGCAGATGCGCCTCCTCGCCGGGCGGCACCTGAAAGACCTCGCGAAACGCGGCGACCTCGTCGCGGCTCACCGTGCCGTCGGCTTTCGCCAT
Source organism: Allostellaceae bacterium (assembly GCA_036569735.1). Classification (GTDB taxonomy): domain Bacteria; phylum Pseudomonadota; class Alphaproteobacteria; order ATCC43930; family CGMCC-115725; genus DATARH01. The sequence continues at coordinate 4,573 of DATCQF010000651.1, forward strand.
CTTGGCGCCGAGCGCAATGACCGCGATCGTAAAGGCGATGCTGCGCTTTGGGTCGCGCGGGCGGGGGCTGGCGAACCGGTTCGCGAGGCGGCTCGGCACAGACCGCGCGGCGCGAACGAGCAGGGAGCCGAGCGGGCCGCCGACCGACAGGTCGCGCGCGCCGGCGATGATGCGGCCGATAGAACTCATGCGTACCGTGATAACAGCGCCGGCCGCGATAACAGCACCCGAAACTCAGGGCAATCGCATTTGCAAGCCCTCCCCCTTGATGGGGGAGGGTTGGGT
>DATCQF010000652.1:0-1686 GCA_036569735.1 Allostellaceae bacterium
GCCGATACCGCGATCCGCCTCGCCCGCTATTTCGGCACCTCCCCCGAGTTCTGGCTGAACCTGCAATCGGCCCATGATTTGTCCCGCGCCCTCGCCGAGCGCGGCCCGGCAATCGAGCGCGACGTCCATCCGCGCGAGGACAGGGCGGCGTAGAGGCACGGTCAACCGGGAGCATCGGGGCTCTCGCCTCGAACATACCTCGCTATTCGCGAGCGAACACGGGGCTAAAGCGAGAGTCACGGGTCTCTGGCAACGCGGAAGCCCGTCTCGCCTCTTCGTTGACCACTGGGAAACCCGACGCGGTGATCGACGCGGACGGCCGGGGCCGACAAAAAAGGAGCGGCCGCGGTGGGAGCGTTCGGTGCAGTTGCCGGTTGTACAGATGGGTTGCGAGGAGCGCCGGGCCAGGAACAACTAGACGATCTGCACAGGCAACGGTTTTGGAAACAGCGGCCTTTATAATTCGATGTCGGGCATTATCTTATCCGCACGCAAGACCGACGCTGTTCCCCGGAGATGCATCATGATCGAACGCAGGCCCTTCGAGAAACTGGGCGGCGACAATCACGGCTGGCTCAATACCAAACACCACTTTTCGTTCGCCGGTTACCATGACCCGAAACGGCAGAACTGGGGCGCGCTGCGGGTGTGGAACGACGATGAGATCGCCCCCGACACCGGCTTCCCGCCGCACCCGCACGCCGACATGGAGATCATCACCTACGTGCGGCAGGGCGCGATCACACATGAGGACAGCCTCGGCAACAAGGGGCGCACGGTTGCCGGCGACGTCCAGGTGATGAGCGCGGGCACCGGGATCCGCCACTCGGAATACAATTTGGAAAAAGAACCGACGAAAATCTTTCAGATCTGGATCGAGCCGATGGGCCACGGCGGAAATCCGAGCTGGGGCGCGAAACCCTTCCCCAAGGCCGACCGCTCGGGCCGCTTCGCGGTTCTCGCCAGCGGGTTCGAGGAGGACGAGGGCGCCTTGCCGATCCGGGCCGATGCCCGGGTTCTGGGAACGACGCTGCGGGCCGGGGAGACCGCGGAGTATCGGCTGGCCGAGGGCAGGCGCGGCTATCTGGTCGCCGCGGGCGGCGCGGTCGAGCTCAACGGCGTCCCGCTTGCCGAGCGCGACGGCGCCGCGATCCACAACGAGCGCCATCTGCGCGTCGCCGCGATCGGGGATGCCGAGATCATCCTCGTCGACGTGCCCTGACGAGGCTGACGTCCGGCAGGTTCAGCGCCGGCCGCTTTTTTGCCGATCGGCATATAATGCGATCTGCGCGGAGGCGGCGTCAGAACGAGGCTCGGGAGGGTTTGATGTATGCGGTGATTTTCGAGGTCGAGCCGGAGCCCGGGCGGCGCCAGGACTATCTCGACATCGCCGCGCGGCTGCGCCCGCAGCTCGAGCGGATCGACGGCTTCATCTCGGTCGAGCGCTTCGAATCTCTGACGCAGCCGGGGAAGATCCTGTCGCTGTCGTTCTGGCGCGACGAGGCATCGGTGGTGCGCTGGCGCCGCCACGAGGAACACCGCGAGGCGCAGCGCGCCGGGCGCGGCGGCATTTTCCGCACCTACCGCCTGCGCGTCGCCGCGGTGGTGCGCGACTATGGCATGGACGAGCGCGCCGAAGCGCCGCAGCCCCCGCCCGAGGGCATGCCGTAGCGCTTACTCCCCCAC
>DATCQF010000653.1:0-3560 GCA_036569735.1 Allostellaceae bacterium
GCGTTGTTGAAATCCTCCGGCGCGGAGAACACGACATGGCCGTCATCGTCGCTCTCGACGTCGCTGGCGCCGGCGTCGATCGCGGCTTCGAGCATCGCATCGGCGCTGGCCGTGGCGGCCGGATAGACGATCTCGCCGACATGGTCGAACAGAAAGCCGACGCTGCCCGACTCGCCGAGCGCCCCGCCCGCCTTGGTGAACGCGGCGCGCACCTCGCTCGCGGTGCGGTTTCTGTTGTCGGTCAGCGCCTCGACGATGACCGCGATCCCCCCCGGCCCGTAGCCCTCGTAGCGCACCTCGTCATAGGCCTCGCCGCCCTCGCCGCCGGCGCCGCGCTTGATCGCGCGCTCGACGGTGTCCTTCGGCATGTTTGCCTGGCGCGCAGCCAGAATCGCCGCGCGCAGCCGCGGGTTGGCGGCCGGGTCGGGCAGCCCCTGGCGCGCCGCGGTGGTCAACTCGCGGATCAGCTTGGTAAAGACCTTGCCGCGCTTTTTGTCCTGCGCGCCCTTGCGGTACATGATGTTCTTGAATTGCGAATGGCCAGACATCGTCGCGTATCCCAGGTCACGAATAGGGTTCGAAACGCGCGCTTTAGCGCCCGCAATGGCCGTCAGCAATCCGATCGCCGCAATCGTCCGATCGAAGCGCGGCCTAACAAGCCAATATGGCAGGATTGGGGCGATTCCGGCGCAAATCTTAACGTCGCCCCGGTATCGTCACACGCGCGGCAGATGCGGCGCCAGGCGGCCGCCGACCCGCACCGGCTCGATATGGTGAGCCAGGCCGGTCGCATCGTCGATCCTGACGAAGACGCCGCACAGCGTCGCCTCGCCCTCGGCGGGCTTCGCCTTCTCGCCCGGCATCTTGGTGACATAGCGGCGGATCGACGGCGCCTTCTGCATGCCGATCACCGAATCGTAGTCGCCGCACATGCCCGCGTCGCTGATGTAGGCGGTGCCGCCCGGCAGGATCTGCGCATCGGCGGTCGGCACATGGGTATGGGTCCCCAACACCGCGGAAACCCTTCCATCGGCGAAATGGGCGAACGCCATCTTTTCGCTGGTAGCCTCGGCATGGAAATCGACGACGATCGCGCTCGTGCCCTGGCTCAGCGGATGCTGCGCCAGAATGGCTTCGAGCCGGGCAAACGGATCGTCCAGCGCGTCCATGAAGAGGCGCCCCATCAGGTTGACGACGAGGATCGTACGTCTGGGGTCGAGCTTGTGGAGATAAGAGCCGGCGCCGGGTGTCCCATCCGGAAAATTGGCCGGGCGCAGGATGCGCGGGTCGCGCGGGATGTAGGCAATCAGCTCGCGCTGGTCCCAGGCGTGGTTGCCGGTCGTCAGGATGTCGGCGCCGGCCTCGTAGAGTTCGCCGGCGAGGCGCTCGGTCAGCCCGAACCCATGCGCGGCGTTCTCGGCATTGACGATCGCGACGTCGACCCCGAGGTCGCGCTTCAACCCATGAAGATGAGCCTTGATCGCATCGCGCCCCGAGCGCCCGACCACGTCGCCACAGAGGAGAATGTTCAATCGGCGCTCCTAGCCTCCACGCCACGGAAATTTAGCAGCCCCCACCCCAACCCTCCCCCGCATGCGGGGGAGGGAGCCCGGCGCGCAGCGACCGGCGGGTGGGGGCTGACTGCGCACGGGCGCATGGGGTTTTTGGAATGAGTGGGTGGAGCCGCCTCGGCCGTCGTCCGTCTAAACCTCCGCGGCCCGCCATTGCAGGTGGGAGCCATGTACCGGAGCCACGACTCCGACAGGGACAGCCCCCATGAGGTAGGTATCGGCCCCGGGGTAACATGCGGCCTAACGAACCGCGCAGCTCCACCCGCTCTCTAACTAGGGTGTCTCGATGCGCGCCGCAATGGCCTCGATGCGCTGCGCCACGCCCCGGATACCCGACGCCGCCGCGTCGATCGCCTCATCGCTCGCCCCGGGCGTCTCGGGCGCCTCGCCCCCGGGACCGCCGCCCAGATTGCCTCCGGGGCCGCCGGCGCCACGCGTGCGGTTGCGTTCCTGCTGCAGCGCGTCGTTGGCGTCCGACAACTCGTCGGCGATGACGAGCGCCGCCAGGAGAACGAGGCGGGCTTCGCCGACCTGGCCGACCGTCCGGGTGAACTCGCCGATCTTGGCGTCGACGTATTGCGCCAGGCGGCGGATGCGGGGTTCCTGCCCGTCGGGGCAGCTGAGCGCAAAGTCGCGGCCGTTGACCTTGACGACGACCTGGCCCATCTCACTCCTCCCGTTCGAGCAGCCGCCCGAGCCTGGCGAGCGCGGCATCGACCCGCCCGGCGATTCGCCCGGCAACCTCCCTCACCCGCTCCTGCTCGCCGTCGGCCGCGCGCTTCGCCTCGCCCCTCGCCGCGTCGAGCCGCGCAACGGCCGCTTCGAGCCGGGCAATCGCCTCGTCGAGTTCGCTCATCGGAAGAGCTTAGGGACCGCTGGGCCGGCGCGTCAACGCGAGGCGGCCTAGGTCACCTTCTCGTATTTCTGCAGCGAGCGGATGTAGGCCGGGCGCGGCGTCTCCGGGAAGAACTGCGGCCACTGCGTCCACGACACCTCGCCGACATAGAGGTCGCCGCGCGAATCGGCGGCGAGCCCGTGCGGCCCCAAAAACGCGGTCGGCGCGGTCCCGGCATGCATGTCGCCGAAGCGCGACAGGAGCTTCCCCTGGTTGTCGACGATGCTGACCCGGGGCCCGAGATTGGGGCTGTTGCGGTTGACCGGCTGCACCGGCCCCAGTTCGCCGATGTAGCAGATCGGGCGGTGGGTATGCGTCATGAAGATGCCGCACGGGCGGTGCAGGTTGTTCCACTGCGCCTCGTACCTGCCGTTGCCGTCGAACACCTGAATGCGGTGGTTTTCGCGGTCGGCGACATAGACCCAGCCGTCGGCGTCGGTGCAGATGTTGTGGACGATGTTGAACTGGCCCTCGTCGGTGCCGGGCTCGCCCCACGACATCAGCAATAATTTGCCGTCGGGCGAATAGCGGTGGACCCGGGCGTTGCCGTAGCCGTCCGAGACGTAGATGTCGCCGTTCGGGGCCAGCGCGGTGTGGGTGCAGCGGTGGAACGGCTCGCCGCTCATGTAGGGCGCGGGCTTCCCCGGCACCCCGAGCTCCATCAGGATCTTGCCGTCCGCCAGCCGGCATTTCCGGACAAACGATCCGCCGTCGTCGGTCAGGTAGATCGACTCGTCGGGGCCCATGTGGACCCCGTGGGCGCGCGGATACTGCCCCTCGCCCCACGACCGCAGGAATTTTCCGGAGCGGTCGAACACCATCATCGGGTGCTCGCCGCGGTTGAAGACATAGACGTTGTCGTTGGCGTCGACTCCGACCGCGCCGACCTCCTTGAAGGACCAGCCGTCGGGCAATTTCGCCCAGTCCTCGACGATGCGGTACCTGTACTCGCCGGTCCCGACGATGATCGCCATGCGATTTCTCCCGATTGGTTGGAGCCGCGCCTTATAACCGGCGCCAGGCCCGAAAAAATCCAATTATCTCCCTATCTCGGACGTCATTTCCGCGAAAGCGGGAATCCAGGGCAGCAAGGC
>DATCQF010000654.1:0-2715 GCA_036569735.1 Allostellaceae bacterium
GGTGGAGATCGGCCCGGAGATCGACACGGGCGGCATGCGCCGCCGGCCTCTTTGCCCTGGGCTTGCCCTCGGCGCTGTCGGCCGCTCCGTGTGACGAATACGAGCCCACGGGCCCCGCTCGCAGCGCGCAGATCACGCTCAATGCGCGGGATTTCGTCGATCAGAGGTACGACGAGATGCGCAGCTTCGTCGCCACCGGAAGCATCGGCAAGGTCGCAGTCCGGGTTGTTTCCTCGACCCCGCGCGGCATCGTCCGCGGGGTTTCGGCAATTCCCGAGCTGAGCCGCGTCTCACCCAATTACGGCGAGCGGCTGAAAGGCATCGCCATTACCGTATCGCTGCGGAACCGCACACCGCCGGCCACCGTGGTGCTCAACCTGAAGCAGGTCTGCGCCGAATATTTCCGCAACACCTTTCTGTATTATTGAGGGTGGTTCACCCTTAGCGACGCTTGGCTCAGAACTGCACGCGCTGGGTCAGCGCGCCGTCGACAATCAGGTTGGTGCCGGTGATGAAGCTGGCGCGCGGGCTCGCCAGAAAGACCACCGCGTTGGCGACTTCCTCGGGGGTGCCCATGCGTCCCATCGGATTGCGACCCAACATCGATTGGAACATCTCGGGATTGCGCTGCTCGACGATGTTCCACACGCCGCCCTTGAAATAGACATTGCCGGGAGAGACCATGTTGGCGCGCACATTCTTGTCGGCGAGGTTGCGGGCGAGCCCCTTGACGTAGGGCACCAGGGTCGCCTTGATCGCCGCGTAGGACCGGGTCGGGCCATACACCTCGGCCATCGCGGTGCTGCCGACCACGACGATCGAGCCGGCATCGGAGCGCTCGAGGATCGGCAGCGCGGCCTCGATGCCGAACACCGTGCCCATCACGTCGATCTCGAAGCCGCGGCGCCATGCCGCCTCGTCCATGCCCTGGGCGAGCGCGCTGACATTGGCGACGAAGATGTCGAGGCCGCCCAGCGCGTCGGCCGCCTCGGCGACCCAGATGCGCAGCGCCGCGAGATCGGCGACATCGACCACGCCGCCGGTCGCCTTGACCCGGTGGCGCGCCAGCATCGCGACGGTTTCGTCGAGCGGCCCCTTGTTGCGCGCGCAGATCGCGACGTCGCAGCCTTCGGCCGCCAAGAGGCTCGCGACGGCATTGCCGATGCCGCGGGTGCCCCCGGTAACGATCGCCTTCTTGCCCTTCAATCCCAGATCCATCGGTGCCGCAATCCCTTCTCGTGTGGCGATCGCGATCCTCGCCAAAAGATCAGGCGGCGCGACCCCTGAAAGACCGGCGCCGGCCGGTCCGCTCCCATGTACACTACGCCGACCAGCCTTCGACCAACAACCTTCCCCGCCTTAACCCACCACCTTCACACTTGGCCCTCCGCCCGATGCCCTGTCATTTGTGTTGAGCCATCCCGTGGGCTCAGGGCGCCTCTTCCCGGCGACGCACACCATGAAGATTTGCATTCCCGGCGAAAGCCGGGATCCACCCATCAGCTACTCGATCGGCGGGACGGTGGCTCCCGGCTTTCGCCGGGAATGCGATTAATTGGCGCGCTCGGGATTGCTGGCCATCGCCGATTTTCGCCGGTTGTGGGCGGTCGGCCTCGTGGTGTTTGCGGTGCGCTGGCTGGAGATGCTGGTCGTCGGGGTGTTTGTCTATCAGCACACCGGGTCGGCGTTCACCGTGGCGCTGATGACGCTGCTGCGGATGCTGCCGATGGCGCTGTTCGGAGCGGTTATCGGCGCGCTCGCCGAACGGCTGGAGCGGCGCCGCGCGCTGGTCGGCGTCGTCCTATCGATGCTGACCACCTCGGTGTGTCTTGCCGCCCTCGCCTATGCCGGACGCCTCGCGGTCTGGCACCTCGCCGTCGCCAGCTTCTGCAACGGCATCGCCTGGGCGGCCGACAACCCGGTGCGGCGGGTGATGATCGGGGAAGTTGTCGGGCACGACCGGATGGGCGCGGCGATGTCGCTCGATGTCGGCGCCAACAACGCGAGCCGCATGCTGGGCCCGACGATCGGCGGCCTCCTCCTCGCCGGAGTCGGCATTTCCGGCGCGCTCACGGTCAGCGTCCTCTGCTATGCGATCGCACTCGTCGCCGCGCTGCGGGTAGGCCACCGCAACAGCCTCGCCCCTGGTGCCGCCGTCGGCACCGTGCTCGCGCGCATGGTCGAGGGCCTCCTGGTGGTGCGGCGCGACAGACATCTGATCGCCATCCTGACGATCACGGTCATCTACAATCTGTTCGGTTGGCCGTTCACCGCGATGATCCCGGTGATCGGGCAGGACAACCTGCACCTCGGCGCGAGCGGCATCGGAATCCTGGCGAGCATGGAGGGCATCGGCGCGTTCTGCGGCGCGATCGTAATCGCCCTTTGGGTCCGGCCGGAGCATTACGCGAGGCTCTATATCGGTGGGGTCGTTTCCTATCTGGTGATGCTGATCGTCTTCGCGCTGGCCCCCAGCGTGCCGCTCGCCGGAGCCGCCTTGTTGTTCACCGGGGTGTCGAACGCCGCCTTCAGCGTGATGCAGGCGACCCTCATCTATCTCGCGGCCCCGGCCGAGATGCGCAGCCGCCTCTACGGCGTCCTGTCGGTCTGCATTGGTGTCGGCCCCATCGGTTTCCTCACGCTCGGCGTTCTGGCCGACGCGATCGGCGCGCCGTTGGCGACCGCCATAACCGGCACTCTCGGCCTCCTCGCGCT
>DATCQF010000655.1:0-3856 GCA_036569735.1 Allostellaceae bacterium
CCTCCCTCCCCCGCAAGCAGGGGAGGGTTTTCGGCACCCAACCCTCCCCCGCAGGCGGGGGAGGGGTGGGGTGGGGGTTCTGTATCCGATGCTACAGGACCCCGCTTTAGCAGAAAATATGCCGACCGCGTCCGGCCCAGCCAATCTTGCTCGGCTGTTGCCTTAATCACCGCATGAGGTCAGCATTATCGGATGTCTTTGATCACGGCCACCTTGGGCAGGATTGCGGCACCCGAGCGGCGCACGATGGGCGTCGCCTGCGGGGCGCATGTGCTGCACGACGGCTATACCGACCTGCTCTACGTGCTGTTGCCGCTGTGGCAGGCGGAGTTCCTCCCGCGTCCTTCGAGACGGCGCTTCGCGCCTCCTCAGGATGAGATAAGCTTTTGATGGCATTAAGAAAGACCAATCCTGAGGAGCCCGTGCAGCGGGCGTCTCGAAGGACGCACGACGGTCGAACCGGCCCTCGACAAGTTGATTTGCGATCGTGTAATCTCCGGGCGAACAAATTAGGAACATCAATCATGCCCGCATTCGGACAGCAGATTGAGCAGGGTGGTGTTCTCTCCTGTCGCTGGCGGGTGCTGATCGCGGTGCCGCCGGCCGGGTTCGGAGCGCAGCTTTGGGTCATGCGCGCCTGGCTCGACGCGACCTGCGGCCCCTCCGGCTGGGCCTCGGCGCCGGCCGGAACCGAGGGTATCGTCAACGACGCGGTCGCATTTTATTTCGCCGACCCGCTTTCCGCCCGAGCCTTTGTCGGCCGCTTCTGCTGCGCCTATCGCGCCGCGCCGCGGCCCGGGCTATAACCGGACCATTGTGCCCGAGGGAACCAGGGCCGCCAGGGGAGACCCACGCCGATGCCGACCATCGAGGAAATCCGCGCCTTCCACGACGAGCTGACCCTGTGGCGGCGCGATACCCACGCCCATCCCGAATTGGGGTTCGAGGAACGGCGCACCTCCGATCTGGTCGCCGACAAGCTTGGCCAATTCGGCATCGAGGTGCATCGCGGGATGGGCAAGACCGGCGTCGTCGGGCGCCTGCGGGTCGGCAACTCGCCGCGCGCGATCGGGCTCCGGGCCGATATGGACTGTCTGCCGATCCTGGAAGCCAACAGCTTTGCCTATCGCTCGCAGAATGACGGCCGGATGCATGCCTGCGGCCATGACGGGCACACGACGATGCTGCTCGGCGCGGCGCGCTATCTCGCGCAGACCCGCAATTTCGACGGCACCGTGCATTTCATCTTCCAGCCGGCCGAAGAGGGGCTTGGCGGCGGCGCGGCGATGGTCAAGGACGGGCTCTTCGACGAGTTTCCCTGCGATGCGATCTTCGGCATGCACAACCGGCCGGGCCTCGCCATCGGCAAGTTCCAGATCCGCCCGGGGGCGATGATGGCGAGCGGGGCGTTTTTCGACATCGCGATCACCGGGCGCGGCGCCCACGGCGCGCGGCCGGAAGTCGGGGTCGATCCGGTGCTGGTGGCAAGCCACATAACGACGGCGTTGCAATCGATCGTCGCGCGCAACGTCCGGGCGGTCGATACCGTCGTCGTCAGCGTGACCCAGATCCATGCCGGGGACGCCTACAACGTCATTCCCGAGCGCGCCGTCCTGCGCGGCACCGTGCGGTGCTTCAATAAGGCGGTGATGAGCCTAGTCGAAGAACGCATGCGGCGCATCGCCGAGGGTGTCGCCGGCGGTTTCGGCGCCACCGCCAGCCTCGATTTCCGGGTCCTCTTCCCGCCGCTCGTCAACGACGCCGACGAGACAAGCTTTATCGCCGACACCGCCGCCGAACTGGTCGGCGAGGACAACGTCAACCGCCAGGCCGGTCTCGTCATGGCGTCGGAGGATTTTTCCTACATGCTCGAGCGGGTGCCCGGCGCCTACATCCAGATCGGCAACGGCGATGGCGAGGGCGGCTGCGAGGTGCACAACCCGGGCTATGATTTCAACGATGCGGCGCTGCCGTTCGGCGCCGCCCTCTTTGTCCGGCTGGCCGAGCGGCGCCTCGCGCGGATGGGCACGGACGACCCCGGCTCCGCCGCGGCGTGACATCGCGTGAGGGTTCTGCGCGCCGCCGCGTGGACGGCGTTGCTGCTCGACCTCGTCGTCCTCGGGCAGCTGGCATTTGGCCTCCTGACGCAACAGAGCGGCTCCGGCGCGGACCCGGCGCTGCGCGGTTTGACGGTGATGCTTGGATCGGGGCTGCTCGCCACCCTGTTCCTCCTCGTCGTCAGCTCGTGGTTGCGCAGCATGGCGGGGCTGTGGGTTTCCTTGGGTTGCGCGGCCGTGCCGCTGTTGTGGACGGTGGACGCGATCGTCGAAAACCTGTGGCAATGACCGCGCCGCCGAGTGCCGAACCCCGCCCCGCAGTAGCAATCGGGCGGCCGGGATGATAAGCATTGTCGAGGCTCCGCGTGCCGTCCGGACAGGGGTTTGCCGGTACGGGCGCGAGGTGCGTTACGGGTTTGCGACGGGAGGAAATGGTCATGGCTGAAATCGGCGTTGAGCTCGATTGTCTTGAAGGCGTCAAGGTGGTGGATTTCACCCAGTTCGAGGCGGGGCCGTCCTGTACCGAATCCTTGGCCTGGCTCGGCGCCGAGGTCGTCAAGATCGAGAACCCGGCGACCGGCGACCCGGGCCGCCGGCTGCGTCCGGGACAGCCCGACGACGACCCCTGGTATTTCCACCAGTTCAACGCCAACAAGAAATCGCTGACCTTGAACCTGAAATCGCCGCGCGGGCTCCAGATCGTCAAGGAGCTGCTGAAGAAGGCCGACGTCACGGTCGAGAACATGGCGCCGGGTACGATCGAGCGCCTGGGGCTGGGGTATGACGAGGTCAAGAAGATCAACCCCGGCATCATCTTCTGCCAGGTCAAGGGCTTCGGCACCGGCAGCCCGTACGAAAAAAGCCTCGCCTTCGATATGATCGCGCAGGCCGCCGGCGGCACGTTCAGCGTTACCGGCGATGGCGACCGGCCGCCGGTCAAGCCGGGCCCCTCGTTTGGCGACACCGGCACCGGCATGCTGATGGCGGTCAGCATCCTGGGCGCGCTCTACAAGCGGGCCAAGACCGGCCAGGGGCGGCGGCTGCAGGTCGCGATGCAGGACGCGATGATCCATTACATGCGGGTGCCGTTCTCCCGGACCCAGCAGAGCGGCAAGGCCCAGCTGCGCAACGGCAGCAGCCATTCCAGCACCGCGCTCGCCCCGTCGGCGCTCTACCCGTGCAAGCCCGGCGGCCCCAACGACTACGTCTACATCTTCACCAGCCGCGCCAATGCCGATCATTGGCAGCGCCTCATCAAGGCGATCGGCCGCCAGGACTTGGCCGGTGACCCGCGCTATGAAACCGGGCCGGCGCGCGGCCAGCACGCCGCCGAGGTCGACGAGATCATCGCCGCCTGGACCCGAACGCACACCAAGGAAGAGGCGATGACGATCATCGGCGCCGCTGGTGTCCCGGCCGGCGCGGTGTTCGACACGCTCGAACTGATGAACGACCCCTCGCTCGCCGAGCGCGGCATCATGCAGACGATCCAGCATCCGACGACCGGGGCGGTCAAGATGCCGGCCTGGCCGGTGCGCTTCGACGGCACCCCGGCGCGGGTCAAGCCGTCGCCGCTCCTCGGCCAGCACAGCGCCGAGGTGCTCGGCGGCTGGCTCGGCATCGGCGCCCAGGAAATCGAGGCGCTGCGGCAAGAGGGGATCGTCGGCAAGTAACGGCGAGCGGTGGCAGCCCCCACCCTCCCACGGCTTCGCCGCGGGTCCCTCCCTCCCCCGCTTGCAGGGGAGGGTTATAAGGGCGACCCGCGGAAGCTCCCTCCCCCGCAGGCGGGGGAGGGTTGG
>DATCQF010000656.1:0-5164 GCA_036569735.1 Allostellaceae bacterium
CCGCCGGCACCGCAACGTCGGCCGAGACGGGACGGCTATGCTCTCGCGATGGCCGGCCGACTTTCGGTGATTTGGAATATGTGTACGATGCCAGATTGTGCATTCCGGTCGAGCATGGCGCGAAAAGATGATTGCTTACGATAAGCAGCCGGCATGAACCCGATCCGCGAGGCCCTGGAGCAGTCAGGCATAAATGCATCGACGCTAAACCGCATCCTGTTGGCGCGCGGTGTTGTCGGCAAAGCCAGCTATGTCGCCGGTGCGGCCATCCTCGCGCTTGCCGGGGTCGCCTGGGGGTTGCGAGATCCCAGTTACCTCTTGGTCGATGCCGTGCTGATAGTCGTCGTTTTCGTGGTATATTTCGGTGGCGTATTATGGTTTGCGAACCGCCACCCGGGGGTTGCGCTCCTGAGGGCGCGGAACTCATCCAATGGCGCCAAATGGATATCGCTGCGAAATCTATTGCCCCGATCGAGAATGTGCCTGTCTTGCCTGAACCGGAAAATCGCGGTGCTAAAAAGCGATGATGTACAGACTTTTTCACGTCGGGATCCGACCAGACGGACCCATTGATTGGGACCGCTTAGAGAAGTCTTTCGATGATGCCGGTGATTGGCTGAGGCTTAATGAGTTTAATTGGTACATATGGACAACAGAACGAGCGGTTATTTTGAACCAGCGGCTTCAACCATTAGTTGGCCCAAAGGGCTCGGTAGTAATTCTTCAGATCGACACCTCGGCTGATTCCGACCGATGGGGCTCCGCTCCGCGAGCGGTCTGGGATTGGATTAACGACAAAAGAGACCAAGCCCTGCTGGGAACCTAGCTAGTTGCGCTCCAGCGCGGCGCGGTCCCAGTTGCCGAGGTTTGCGGCGGCGGCGTAGGTGCTCTCCAGAAAATCGAGGAGGAGTTCACGCGGCGCCTGGGCCTCGCGGACCGCGTCATAGGGCAGGATGAACTCGCCGAAATCCTTGCTGTAGAAGGCGCCCGGCGGCAGGATCGCCGCGTCGGCGAACCCGGCCGGCTCGGGGTAGGCATAGGCGTAGAACGCGGCGCGGCCGAAGCCGCCGTTGCCCGGCCAGAACCCGCAGCTGCTGACCTCGTGCGAATAGGCCTCGCGGGTGATGAAATCGGGGATGTTGGGGGCTCCCGGGTGAAGCGGGGCGGGCCGTCCCGAAAACCGGGTGACCGCGAGATCGAAGCTGCCCCAGAAGAAATGCACCGGGCTTGCCTTGCCGCAAAAGCGCGAGCGGAACACCGTGAACACCTGGTCGATCTGTACCAGCGCGCGCCAGAACCGGGTGACCTGCCCGGGGTCGTAGGCCGCATGGACGCGGTCCTCCTCGAAGGCGACCGGGTCGGCGATCTCGACCGGCATCGTCCACAGGTGCGTCTCCAGGTCTAGCGCGCGCAGCCGGCCCATGAGTTCAGCGTAAAAATCCGCCACCGGACGGGGGATGAGGGGAATGCTGTCGCGTCTGCCGTCGCTCGCCTCAATGCGGAGCTGATGGTCGATGAAGTCGAAATCGATCTGGAAATTCCGCGCGCCATGCGGCATCGCCGAAGTCGTCAGCCCCCGCGACGTCACATAAAGCGGCACCTGCCACCAATGGTTGACCAGCGGCGCGTGCGCCAGGCGGATCTTGCCGACGATCTGGGTCAGGAGGTGCAGCGTGGCGCAACTGTCCTGCCACTCGGTGTAATCGAGCGCCGGCCAGCGATCCCCGTTCGATTGCATGATGGATGCCTCCCTATGAAACGGGGTGCCGTGCGTCCTTCGAGACGCCCGCTACGCGGTCTCCTCAGGATGAGGGAGGTTTATGATGGAATTAAGAAAGGACGTCATCCTGAGGAGCGGCCCGCAGGGGTGCGTCTCGAAGGACGCATTGCGACCGGTCCAAGCCGTCCAATCCTGTCTAATCGAAATCCTCGGCGAGGGCGGCGCGGACCGGCTCGGGCAGCCTTGCCATGTGACCATAACCGGGATGATCGAAGCCGACGAGGATGCGTGCGCCGGGTGTCTTGAACGCGGCGATCTCTGCCGGGGTGAAGCGAAAGCGGATGAATTGCACCGCCGAGGCCTTGCCTTCCGGGCTGGTGTTTTCACGGGTCGGGTCCGCCTCGCCGCGGATGCGGAACCCGGCGGCCTCGATGAACGCGCGGTGTTCGATGCCGCCGAGCTGCATCAGGGCCCGGGCGCGGCGCTCCGGGTCATCGATTTCGAACATCACCGTCGCGTTGAGCTCGCTGCCCTGCGGGATCAGCGGGTTGTAGGCCGCCAATTCGTCGGCGATCTGTTCGTCGCCGCCTTTCTCGATATGGAGCATCTCGTGGACCTGGCTCCACATCGTCGCGAAATTCTCGAAATAGAATGTCGCAAACGGCCCGACCTCGAGGCGGCGGCATTTTTTGAGCGCGGTGATCTCGCGCCGGCTTTGGCTGCGGATCCTGGCGTATTCGTCGAGCGGTAGGATGTCGGCGCGGCTGAGCCGGCGCCCGGCGCGGGATTGCGTCTCGATCATGGTGCCCTCGGCTCTGCCCGGACGCCGCTGCTCGCTTCCCCTTGGGCGATGCCGTAGGCGCGGGCGACCAGCTCGATCGGGTGCATCGACCGCTGCGGCAGCGCTTCGCCTTTTGCGAGCAGCTCCATCCCCTGCAGGATGTGCATCCCGGCGAGCGGGCATTCCGACGCGAGAAACGGCGTCGCCTCGCGCAACGCCTGGCGCGCCACCGGCCTGCCGATCTTGAGCGCGGTCGCGAAATTGTCCTTCATGACGCCCCACGAGCCGCCATGGCCCGAGCAGCGCTCGATCACGCGGACCTCGGCCTCGGGCAGGAGGCGCAGCATCTCGGCGGCCTTGTGGCCCATGTTCTGGGCCCGGGCATGGCAGGCGATATGCAGCGTGACGGCGCCGCCGAGCGGGGAGAGGCCGGGCGCCAGCCCCTCCTTCCTGGCGATGTCGACGATGTATTCGGCGATGTCGAAGGTCGCCCCCGCCAGCTTCCTCACGGCGGCATCCTCGGGCACGAGCAACGGCCATTCGGATTTCAGCATCAGCGCGCAGGACGGCACCAGCGCGATGATTGCGTAGCCCTGGTCTATATAGGGGCCGAGCGTCGCCGCGACATGACGCGCCGTACCGGCAACCTTGGCGAGGTTCCCCGCTTCGAACTGCGGCATCCCGCAGCATTGCGGATAGACCACTTCGGTCTCGACGCCGTTCCGGGCGAGCACCGCCTGCGCCGCCTCGCCGATGCCGGGATTGTTGTAGTTGACGAAACAGGTGGCATAGAGGACGGCCTTGCGCCCCGCCGCCGGCGCGGCCCGGTCGACCGGCGGCCGGGCGCCGCGGGCCCACATCACAAAGGTCCGCCCGTGATATTCCGGAAGCGCGGCGTTGCGATGAACTTGCGCCAATTTTTCCAGGGGCGCCCGGGTCAGCTGGTTGTGGCGCTCGCTCGCCCAATTGGCCAAGGGCGCGACAAGGCGGGCGAGTTCGCCATTGCGGTCGGTCTTGCCGAGCTCGCTCCGCGCCAGGGGCACCTTCCCCTCTTTGTGCTCGACCGCGCGGTAGCGCAGCATCGTATGCGGGAAATCGAGGTCGAACTCGTGCGGCGGCACATACGGGCACTTCGTCATGAAGCACATGTCGCACAGCGTGCAGGCATCGGCGACCTGCCGGTAATCGCCGGCGGCCACCCCGTCGACTTCCCCGGTCGGGGAGTTGTCGATCAGGTCGAAGAGGCGCGGGAACGCGTCGCACAGATTGAAGCAGCGCCGACACCCGTGACAGATGTCGAAGATGCGCCGCATCTCGGCCTCGGTCTTGGTGCGATCGGCGAAATCGGGGTCTTCCCACGCGATTCTATGACGGGTCGGCGCGCCCAGGCCGCCTTCCCGCCTTGGGTCGCCGGCACCTGTCGCAGCAGGCGCCGCCGGCTCCAAGGCTGTTGCAAGAGGGGCGCGAAGGACACTATCCGCGCGCCCCCCATTGTCGGCACCGTGCATCGGGTCAGGCCGCGGTATCGAGCGCGCCCAGCGTATCGAGCGCCCGCTGGAACCGGCCGGCATGCGATTTTTCGGCCTTGGCCAGGGTCTCGAACCAATCCGCGATCTCGTCGAAGCCTTCCTCGCGCGCGGTCCGCGCCATCCCCGGATACATATCGGTGTATTCGTGGGTTTCGCCGGCGATCGCGGCGCGCAGGTTGTCGTCGCTGGCGCCGATCGCCTTGCCGGTCACCGGGTCGCCGACTTCCTCGAGAAATTCGAGATGGCCGTGGGCGTGCCCGGTCTCGCCCTCGGCGGTCGAGCGGAACACGGCGGAAACGTCGTTATGGCCTTCGACATCCGCCTTCTGCGCGAAATACAGGTAACGGCGGTTGGCCTGGCTTTCGCCGGCGAACGCCGCCTTCAGGTTTTCCTCGGTCCGTGAACCCTTCAGAGACATCGTCAAGTCCCTCCACGGTGTTGCGGGAGGGGCGGCCGCGAGCGTGCGACCCGGCCCCGTCTTCGATCCTCATATGGAGGACGGGGCGGTGGTTTCAATGCAGATTAGAATTAATCTAATCTATGAGGCGTTCGGTCGCGCCTCCTGCCGGATCCGGATGACGACATCGATCCGGCTGATTTCGGCGCCGGCCGGAGGCTGCGGCAGCCGGCCGACCATCACCAGTTCGCCCGGTATGTCCTGCAGGAGCCCGGTCGATTCGCAGTAGAAATGATGGTGGTCGTCGAGATTGGTATCGAAATACGAGCGTCCCGGCTCGATGACGAGTTCGCGCAAGATGCCGCAATCGATGAACTGATGCAGGGTGTTGTAGACTGTCGCGAGCGACACCGGGATCGCCGCGCCCAGCGCTTCGCTATCGCAGCTGCTCGGCGGTCACGTGGCGGTTGCCGTTTTCGAGAAGCAGCCGAGCCAGGGCGACGCGCTGTCGCGTCGGCCGCAGACCCGCCGCGCGCAGCCGCTCCAACGCAACTGACCGCTCCGCCGCAACCGATTGTGGCAACATTCGTTTCATGGCAGCCGATATGGGGAGATACCCGGCCAAACGCAACGGCACCGCGCTCGGAACACATCGCTCGCGCTGCCGCCGCGAAGCCTCCCGCCTCCTATCCCCCTCGGGGGATAGGAGGGAACGGGGGGTCTCTGGGGCGCGGGCG
>DATCQF010000657.1:0-6770 GCA_036569735.1 Allostellaceae bacterium
CCAGCCACATCGCCCGGCAATGCGGGCTCGACAAGGTGCTGTCCTACGACATGGGCGGGACCACCGCGAAAATCTGCCTGATCGACGAGTATCAGCCGCAGACCAGCCGGGCCTTCGAGGTCGCGCGGATCTATCGCTTCAAGAAAGGGAGCGGCCTGCCCTTACGCATCCCGGTCATCGAGATGGTCGAGATCGGCGCCGGCGGCGGCTCGGTGGCGCGGGTCGACCGGCTCCGGCGGATCACCGTCGGCCCGGACAGCGCCGGCGCCGATCCGGGTCCGGCCTGCTATGGCAGGGGCGGCGAAGCGGCGACGGTGACCGACGCCGACCTCCTGCTCGGCCGCATCGACCCCACCGGGTTTTCCGGCGGCCGCATGGCGCTCGACCGCGCCGCCGCCGATGCCGCCGTGCAGCGCGAGGTCGCCGTCCCGCTCGACCTCGCGCTGTCGCTGGCCGCGTTCGGGGTCAGCGAGATCGTCGACGAGAACATGGCCAACGCCGCCCGGGTCCACGCCATCGAGAGCGGCAAGGATGCGCGCGGCCGGACGCTGGTGGCGTTTGGCGGCGCCGCGCCGCTGCATGCCGCGCGGCTCGCCGACAAGCTTGGGCTCGATCGGGTGGTGGTGCCGTCCAACGCCGGGGTCGGCTCGGCCGTCGGCTTCCTGCGGGCGCCGATCGCCTACGAGATCGTGCGCTCGCAATTGCAGCGGCTCGACGCGTTCGACGCCGACGGCGCCAACGGTCTTCTGGCGGCGATGCGCGAGGAGGCCGAGAGGATCGTTCGGCGCGGCGAGCCCGAGGCGCCGCTCGGCGAAACCCGCTCGGCCTTTATGCGCTACCGCGGCCAGGGCCACGAGATCGCCGTGCCGGTGCCGGCCCGCCGGTACCAGGCCGCGGATGCCGGCGAACTCCTCGCCGCCTTCGAGGCGGCCTATCGCGCGCTCTACAGCCGCGTCATCCCCGGGGTCGAAGTCGAGATCCTGAGCTGGGTCCTCCTCTTGAGCGGGCCGGTGCCGCACGATGAGGGCGCCGTGCTGGCGCCGCCGCCAGTCTCGCACCCGGCCCCGGCGCGGCGCCGCGCGGTATTCGACCCGGATAACGCCGAGTTCATCGAGGTCGCGATCTACGAGCGCGCGAGCCTCGCGCCGGGCGCAATCATCCCCGGCCCGGCAATCATCGTCGAAGACGAAACCTCGACGGTCATCAGCCGCCTCTTCGACGCCCGCGTCGACGCGTTCGGCTATATCGAGCTGACCCGACGGCCCAGCTGAATGCCCCTCGCCCGCATTGCGGGAGAGGGAGGGACCCGCGCCGCAGGCGTGGGAGGGTGAGGGCTCGTGCCGCCGCTCGACCCTCACCCGGCTCGCTGCGCTCGTCACCCTCTCCCGCGGTGCAGGAGAGGGGCTGTCGTGTTAGGGCGTCACCATCTTGCGCAACTCTTCGACGATCTCGGGGTTGGCGAGGGTTGACACGTCGCCAGCATCCTGGCCGCTCGATATTGCCGCCAGCACCCGGCGCATGATCTTGCCCGACCGGGTTTTTGGCATGTCGGGAACGATCCAGACATGCGCCGGGCGCGCGATCGGGCCGATTTCCGAGACGATCGCATCGGATATTTTCTTGTGCAGTTCCGGGCTCGATTGCAGGCCGGTTTTCAGCGCGACATATAGGTCGGGCACCCGGCCCTTGATCGCATCGGCGACCGGCACGACCGCCGCCTCGACCACCTCGGAGACCGTCAGGGCCGCCGACTCGATCTCCTTGGTGCCGAGGCGGTGGCCGGCGACGTTGATCACGTCGTCGATCCGGCCGAGGATCCGATAATAGCCATCGGCGGCCTGGACCGCCCCGTCGCCGGCGAAATAGGGCCAGTCGCGCCAATCCTTGCTGGTTTTGTCCTTGCAGTAGCGCGCGTAATACTGGGCGACGAAGCGGTCGGGGTCGCCCCAGATCGTCTGGAAAATCCCGGTCCACGGGTTCTGGATGCAGATGTTTCCCGCCCGGTTGGCGCCCTTGGGGATTTCGTTGCCGTCGTCGTCGTAGATCACCGGGTGGATGCCCGGGACCGCCGGGCCGGCGCTGCCCGGCTTCATCGCCCCCAATGCCGGCACCGTGCTGCACAGAAAGCCGCCGTTCTCGGTCTGCCACCAGGTATCGACGATCACCGCCTCGCCCTTGCCGACCACGCTGTGGTACCAGCGCCAGACCTCGGGCTCGATCGGTTCGCCGACCGTCGTCATGTGCTTGAAGCTGTAATTGTAGTTGTTCGGCTCGTCGGGGCCGGCCCGGCGCAGCGCCCGGATCGCGGTCGGCGAGGTATGAAAGATGTTGACGTCGAGCTCCTCGGCGATGCGCCACGGCCGGCCGGCGTCGGGATAGGTCGGCACACCCTCGAAGATGACCGAGGACGCGCCGAGCGCCAGCGGCCCATAGACAATGTAGGAGTGCCCGGTGATCCAGCCGATGTCGGCCATGCACCAGTACACATCCTCCGGGTGGATGTCCTGGATGTACTTCGAGGTGCCGGTGACATAGGCCAGATACCCGCCGGTGCTGTGCTGACACCCCTTCGGCTTGCCGGTCGTGCCACTGGTGTACATCAGGAACAGCGGCGCTTCCGCCGGCATCTGTTCCGGCGCGACCCGCCTGCCGCGATAGTCCTTCAGGAGATCGTTGACGACATGATCGCGGCCCGTCACCACCGGATGCGCGCTCGAGTATTTTCCCGGATGGCGCTGCCAGATCAGCACCTTCTCGACCGCGTGGCCCTGCGCTGCGGCGTCCAGGGCGGCGATGTCGGCCTTTTCCTTCTGGTCTTGCAGGTTGCCGCTGCGATAGTAGGAATCCATCGTGATCAAGACGCGGCTTTGCGAGTCGACGATCCGGTCGGCGCAGGCCTTGCCGCTGAACCCGCTGAACACCTGGCTGTGGATGACCCCGAGCCGGGCGCAGGCCAGCATCGTGATCGCCAGCTCGGCGACCATCGGCATGTGCAGGGTCGCGCGGTCGCCTGCCTTGAGCCCGCAGAAATCGCGTAAGAGGGCGGCGAATTCATTGACCCGGACAAACAGCTCTTGATAGGTGATGTGCTGGATCGCTTCAGTTTCCAGTTCCGGGACGAAATGGATGGCGGTCTTGTTCTTGTTCTTTGCCAGATGGCGATCGACGCAATTGTAGCTGGCGTTGATCCTGCCGCCGACATACCACCTCCAGAACGGGGCGTTGCTGGTGTCGAGCGTCTGGTCCCAGGGTTTGTACCAGTCCAGGAGAGCGGCATACTCGTTGAAGCATTCGGGAAACTTGTCCAGCGCGAACCGATCGTAGACTTGTCTGTCGGTCAGATTGGCCTGGGCGATAAACTTTGGCGAGGGATCGTATTTCTTCTCTTCCTGCCAATGGACCGCAATCTCAGCTTCAGACACATCGATCTGTTCTGCGATCTGTTCCGGCATTCCCTGGCTCCCGAAATTACTGGCGGCGGTACGGCTCGCCCGGATATCTCGAACGACGATCGAGTGTACCCCGAACGGGTGGGCTTTTGAAGCGGCGGCCCGGCGCCTACCCGGCGATCCCGGCCATGCGGCAGATCACCCCCCATTCGGCCTCGCTGACCGGGCATACCGAGAGGCGCGACTGGCGCAACAGCGCCATGCCGGCGAGGCCGGGGGTGCCCTTCATCTCGGTCAGCGTGACCGGGCGCTTGACCGGCATCACCGGGGCGACATCGACCATGCCGAACTTGCCGCCCGGATCGGCCGGGTCGGGGTAGAAAGTCCGCACGATCTCGACGATGCCGACGATCTCCTTCCCTTCGTTCGAATGGTAGAAAAAGGCGCGGTCGCCCTCGTGCATCGCCTTCAGGTTGTTGGCCGCCTGAAAGTTGCGCACCCCGTCCCAATGGGTGCGGCCGTCCTTGACCATCTGCTCCCAGGGGTACTTCACCGGTTCGGATTTCAAGAGCCAATATGCCATCGCGTTGGTCCCCGACATCGTAGGATGGGTTGAGCATCGCGAAACCCATCAAATTTACAATGAGGCAGTGAGGCACCGAGGTTCGATGCGGTGGGGCTACCTCATTGTCTCACTGCCTCATTGTTAATCGAATTGACGATGGGTTTCACCGCGCTCAACCCATCCTACAAATCCGTTGCTATCCCATCAGCTTGTAGTCGGCCTGGTCCTCGTAGACCGAGCCGGCCTTGGTCGGAAAGCTCGCGATCAGGCTGAAGCGGTCAACCGGCAGCGGGTCGGCGCGGAAGAGCGCGTGCGCCGCGAGGAAATCGCCGAGCAGGCCGAGCGGCGGATAGCGCAGCCGCGCCAGCGTGACATGCGGCGCAAAGCGGCGCGGCTCGGGCGCCAGACCGATGCGGATCAGCGCCAGCTCGATCTTGTCGTGCAGCACCACGAGGTTGGGATCACGCTCGACCCCGGCCCACAGCGTGTGCGGTTTGTTGCCGCCGAAAAACCCGGTGCCGGCGAGCTGCAGCGTGAAGCGGCGCGCCTTCAGCCCCGCCATCGCCTCGTCGACATCGGCGGCCTCGCTCTCGGTGATCTCGCCGATGAAGCGCAACGTCAGGTGGAGATTGCCCGGATCGATCCACCTGACGCCCGGAAGCGGCGTTTCCAGGAGCGACAGACGCAGCTTCAGCTCCGGCGGAAATTCGATCCCGACAAAGAGGCGCAGCATGTCATCCACTCGCTGTCATTGCGAGAAGCGCAGCGGCGAAGCAATCTCGATGAGGCAGACCCTCGGCGACGAGATTGCTTCGCTGCGCTCGCAATGACGAGTCGTCAGGTGAACAGGGTCAAGACGCCGGTATGGCCGTACAGGCGGTCGCGCGAAATCTCGCCGTTCGCGAAAAACCCGATCAGCGGAAAGTCGCCGAGCGTCTCGCGGATCATCGCGGTCTCGACGCCCTTGTCGCCGAACAGCGCCGCGCCGCGGCCGATGCAGCTGACGTAGACCCCGGCCTTGGGCGGACCCGGCAGGCGCCCGGCAAGCTGGCGCAGCATGCGGCTCATATCGGTGCGGGCGCTCTCGGGATCGCGCCGGCAGAACAGGATCTGGTCGCCCGGCGCCACTTCGGCGCCGAGCACGACCCAGCCCTGCCGCGGATCGATCGCCATCAGGTTGCGCACGAGATAGTCGCCGGTATCGGAGCCCGCCACCGGGAGCCCGGCGAAAATCAAGCCGCCGAGGCCGCGCGGATCCTTCGCCAGGGCCGGGCCGATATCCTCGTAGAACACCGCCAGCGCCGGGCGGCCGTCGATCGCCATGATGACGTTGTCGCGCGCCTCGTCGATCCGGTGCACCGGGCCGATCGGCGTGCAGCCCTGCGTCAGCCCGGTCGCGACGGCGATCTCGGGGGCCAGCATCAGCCCGGCGATGCCGGCCTTGCCGAGGGGATTTACGGTCCCTTGCGGCCCCCCTCCTTTCGCCGTTGTCACCTGGCCGGCAAGCAACGGCTCCG
Organism: Allostellaceae bacterium; assembly: GCA_036569735.1. Taxonomy (GTDB): domain Bacteria; phylum Pseudomonadota; class Alphaproteobacteria; order ATCC43930; family CGMCC-115725; genus DATARH01. The sequence goes on from DATCQF010000657.1 coordinate 5,472, forward strand.
CACCGCGGTGCGACATGAGGCCCCCGACCAGAAACGCGCCGCTCGCCGCGGCGGCGTCGACGGTTGCCCGCAGCAGATTTTCGCAGCGCGGATCGCCGTGGACCAGCGCCAGGCTCGGCGACACCGCGTCGATCCAGCTGGCGTGGTGGCGCGGCAGATCGGCGGCCGGGTCGTCGGTCGCGCCGAACAGGCGGAAGCGGTCGGGCGGCAACGGCAAGGTCATCACGACCGCTGCGTGGTTTTCATAGACCTCGTGCCCGGGTGCGCTGACTCCCAGCCCGACCCCGCCGACCCACGACGAAATCCCGGTGCCGGCGGCCAGCTCGCGGGCGATCAGCGGCAGCACCAGCGCGGTCGGCTCGCTCACATAGAGGATGCCGAGGGTCGCGCCCTCGGTATTCGGCAGCTGGGCGAGGCAGCGCGCGGCGAGGGTCGAGGGATCGCCTTCGGCGAAGGCGGCGGCGAAGGGGGCGGCCGCGGGGGCGCTCATGACCGGCCTCCGATCAGCCGGGCGACAATAGGCGCGATGCGCTCGACCACGGCGGCGACGCCGCGCTCGTTGGGGTGAATTCCATCCGGCTGGTTGAGCTTAGGGTCCATCGCCACACCTTCGAGAAAAAATGGATAAAGCGTCACCCCGTGAGCCTGCGCAAGCTCGGGATAGATGCGCTCGAACTCCTTCTCATAATCCTCGCCCAAATTCGGCAGGGCGCGCATGCCGATGAGCAGCAGCTTGGCGCCGCTTGCCTGGATCTTGGTCATCATCGAGTCGAGATTGGCGCGGACGACCTTGGGTTCGATGCCGCGCAGCGTGTCGTTGGCGCCCAATTCCAGGATCACCAGATCGGGCTTCTCGGCGAGCGACCAGTCGAGCCGCGCCAATCCATCGGTCGTGGTGTCGCCCGAGTTCCCCGCATTTGTCACGTGCACGATGGTTCCCTCGGCGCGCAGCCGCGCTTCGAGGCGGGACGGGAAGGCCGCCTCGGCCGGCAGCCCGAGGCCGGCGGTCAGGCTGTCGCCAAACGCGAGGATCTCGGGCACGCGCGCCGCGGCAGGCGTCAAGCTGCCGAAGAACGCCGCGAGAAGTACGCCGGCAACTCCGAGAAACCGGACGACATGCCTGCAACCTGAAGTACGGCGCCGCATTCGCTCGCTCACAAATTCGTTCACAAAGTCACATTGCTACACTGGGGAGCGATGCGCGAGCCGTCAACATCCGCTTCCCGCGTGCGTCCTTGGGTCTGGCCGCGGCTTGCCCCTCACCCGCCTGCGGCTCCGCCGCAAGCACCCTCTCCCCGC
>DATCQF010000658.1:0-3259 GCA_036569735.1 Allostellaceae bacterium
CCTTGTGCCCGGTGTTGCGCGCCTTGCGCCCGGAGATGGTGTCCTGCAGGTCGATGAGGCCGAGGAATTCGAGCTGGTCCTTCAGCTGCGGCCGGGTCGCCGGGTCCTCGGCCAGCCCGAGGAAGAGGCCGTAGGAGCGCCGCGAATCGCCGGAAACCGTCGCGACCATGTAATTGTGCAGCCGCTCCTCGACGGTGCCCTCCTCGCGGATCGGTGCCTGGTCCTCCTGCCACACGGTGGGCCCGTAATCGGGCGGCGGCACGTTGATGCCCTTCATCGTGGCATAGCGCCCGGGGTATTTGGCGAGCAGCTGGTTCCAGATGTCGAGCCCGGCCGGGATGTACCAGACGCTCTGCAAGAGCGGCAGCAGCCGGTATTTTTCCGGCAGATACGGCATCAGGTACGTCGAGGCGCGCAATCCCAGGATCGTGTGGTCGTTGTTGGTCAGCGCGATCGATCCGTCGCGAATGTTGACGTGGCACGGCACCTGGACGAACGGCGCCTCGGCCGCCGTCACCACGCTCAGCGCTTCCCCGATAGAGCGGCCGTCGCGCGCCACCATCCGATGAAACAGATCCGTCGTGCGCGGTTGGTCGCGCTGCAGGATGGCGTCGGTTAACAGATCGAAGCTCTTGTCCTCGCGAATCTCGTCCCGGTTGCGCAGCATCGGCTTGTCTTCCCCTGTAAGCGGCGGTTGCGAATCCTGCCGCGCCGCAGCGTAACGCCCGTACGGCATTGTCGTAAAGCGACCGCGGCACTCGTTTTTGCATTGCGGTCCCGCTGTTCAGCGGTAGCAATGATGCCACATCCGGCTTTCGTCACCCTGAAGGAGCCCGCCGATGCCCGTGAGCAAGCCCCATCTCGAATTCCATGCCGTCGATATGGGCGCCGGCTGGAGCACGCCGCCCGGCTATCCGGCCGGAATCGAGCAGAAGATCCTCGCCGGGGTGCTTGACGAGACCGCTAAAAGCGGCAGCCGCACCCGTCTGCTGCGGTTTGCTCCGGGGGTGTTCACGACGGCGCCCTTCGTGCACGATTACTGGGAGGAGGTCTACCTGATCGAGGGCGACCTGACGGTCGGCAGCGACGCCCTGGGCAACGGCGGCGAAGGCTTCGCCCCCGGCACCTATGCCTGCCGCCCGCCGGGAGCCGTGCACGGCCCGTTCAAGTCAAACCGCGGCTGCCTCTTGCTGGAAATCCACTATTACGCCTAGTGGGGCTCACTTCTTGAACATCAGCTGCAGGCGGTGGCCGTCGGGGTCCTGGAAATAAATGCAGTGATCGTCGCCCCGGCGACCGCTGACCTTGACGCCATTGGCTTCGAGTTCCGCCTTGAGCGTCTCATAGCTTCCGCCCGCGACGTTTAGCGCAAGGTGGTTGAGGTCGCCGCCCGCCGCCGGCGCGCCATCCGACTTCTTGAACAATGCGACGCCTTGCGTGCCGGCGTGCAGGAACACCTGGGTATCGTTCTCGCGATACACCGTCATGCCGAGCCGCCCGGTGTAGAAATCCTTCGAACGCCGCACGTCGCTGACATGCAGCACGATGTGGTCGATCCCGCTCGCCTGGATCATCGTTTTCTCCTGTGTTCGCCGCAAGTTTGCCCTGCGCCTGCGTGGGCTGGGGTGCCGTTGACAGAATGTCGCAGGTGTGGCCCGCCCTCAAGCGCGATCGACGGCGTCGCGGCAACAAAGCTTCGGAGCGAGCCAGGCTGACCCGCGCGAAAGATTCGCCTATCGTCGCGGCGACCAATCCACTCGCGGGGAGCGCCTTCGATGAAAGCCCTCGTCACCGGGTTCGAGCCGTTCGGCGGCGAGCCCGTCAACCCGGCGCAGGAAGCGCTGCGGCTGCTGCCGGCGCGCCTCGGCGCGCTGGAGGTCGCCACCCGGGTGATGCCGGCGGTGTTCGGGCGCTCGCTCGACGCGCTCGAGGATGCCCTCGGGGCGGTCATCCCGGACATCGTTCTGTGCGTCGGTCTGGCGGGCGGGCGCGCCGCGCTGTCGCTCGAACGGGTCGCGATCAACATCGACGACGCGCGCATCCCCGACAACAGCGGCCAGCAGCCGATCGACGTACCGGTGGTCGCCGGCGGCCCCGCCGCCTATTTCGCAACATTGCCGCTGCGGGCCGCGGTTGCGGCGCTGCGCGACGCGGGGTTGCCGGCCACCCTTTCCAACAGCGCCGGCACCTTTGTGTGCAACCATTTGTTCTACGGTCTGATGCACCTCGCGGCGACACGGCGGCCGGGGTTGCGCGGCGGATTTCTCCATGTGCCCTATCTGCCGGGCCAGGCGGCGCGACAGGACGGCGCACCCTCGATGGCGCTCGACGACATCGTGCGCGGGATCGAGATCGTGCTTACGGTCGCCGCCTCGCGAAATGACGACATCGGCGCCGCCCCAGTGGCGATCGAGGGCGCGATCATGGGAGCGATCAGCTGATGGAGCGCCTGCCTTGAGCGTGCTATCACCTGAGTGAGCTGCCCCAGGGCGGCCTGAGGGCGGTTCCCGAACAGCGGAGGTGAGGCGATGGTCGCATTCCACGGCTCGCATGTCGTCGTCACCGGCGGCACCGGCGCTTTGGGGTCCGCGGTGGTTGCGGCGTTGCGCGCGGCGGGGGCGGTCTGCCATGTGACCAACATGGTTGCCGCCGAGCTGGAGCATTACCCGCACCGTAACGATCCCCTGGTGCACATAACGACCGGCCTCGACCTTGCCGACGAGGCGGCGGTGCGGCGGTTTTATGGCGCGCTACCGCCGCTGTGGGGTTCCATCCACCTCGCCGGCGGTTTTGCGATGTCGCCGGTCGCCGAGACTTCGGCGGTCGATTTCGCCGATCAGTTCCAGATGAACGCGCTGTCGGCGTTCCTGTGCTCGGCGGCCGCGGTCCGCGCGATCCGTGCCCGCGCCGAACCGGGTCCGGGCGGCGCCAGGGGCGGCCGCATCGTCAACGTCGCGGCGCGTCCGGGGCTGGAGCCGCGGCTCGGCTCGGGGATGATCGCCTATGCCACCGCGAAAGCGGCGGTCGCGGCGATGACCCAGGCGCTCGCCCAGGAAACCTCGGGCGAGGAGATCTGGGTCAACGCGGTGGCGCCGTCGGTCCTCGACACCCCGGCCAACCGCGCCGCGATGCCGGGCGAAGATCACAACAAGTGGGTGGCGCCGAGCGCTGTCGCCGAGGTCATCGCCTTTCTCGCCTCGCCCGACAACCGGGTGACCCGCGGCGCGGTCATCCCGCTCTATGGCGGGGCGTGATGCGC
>DATCQF010000659.1:0-5143 GCA_036569735.1 Allostellaceae bacterium
ATTTCGACCGGCTCGACTATGTGTCGCCGATGTGCCAGGAGCACTGCTTCGCGCTCGCCGTCGAAAAGCTCCTGGGGATCACCCCGCCGCCGCGCGCGCAATACATCCGCGTGCTGTTTGCCGAGATCACCCGCATCCTCAACCACCTCCTCAACATCTGCGCCTTCGGGCTCGATGTCGGAGCGATCACGCCGTTCCTGTGGGGGTTCGAGGAACGCGAGCGGCTGATGGAGTTCTATGAGCGGGTCTCGGGCGCGCGCCTCCACGCCAATTATTTCCGCCCCGGTGGGGTGCACATGGATTTGCCGGCCGGCCTCGCCGACGACATCCTGGCGTTCTGCGACACCTTTCCGCGGACCATCGACGACATCGAGCGCCTCCTCACCGACAACCGCATCTTCAAGCAGCGCACCGTCGATATCGGCATCGTCAGCGCCAGGGACGCCGTCGATTGGGGGTTTTCGGGGCCGATGCTGCGCGGTTCCGGCATCGCCTGGGATCTGCGCCGGGCGCAGCCTTACGACGCCTATGACCAGGTTGAGTTCGATGTGCCGATCGGCAAGAACGGCGATTGCTGGGACCGCTATCTCGTGCGCATCGAGGAATTGCGGCAGTCCTTGAGCATCATCCGGCAGATCCTGGCCCAGATGCCGGCGGGGCCGATCAAGGTCAACGACCGCAAGGTCGCGCCGCCGCCGCGCGCCGAGATGAAGCAGTCGATGGAAGCCTTGATCCATCATTTCAAGCTCTATACCGAGGGCTATCACGTGCCGGCGGGCGAGACCTACACTGCGGTCGAGGCGCCGAAGGGCGAGTTCGGGGTGTATCTCGTCTCCGACGGGACCAACCGGCCCTACCGCTGCAAGATCCGCGCGCCGGGCTTTGCCTTTCTGCAGGCGACCGAGTTCATGTCGAAGGGCCATATGCTGGCCGATTTGGTCGCGGTCATCGGCTCGATGGACATCGTCTTCGGCGAGATCGACCGGTGAATACCTCAGGCAACGCACCGCCGGCCGCGCAGCCGGAGGATTTCGAATTCACCCCGGAAAACCTCGAACGGGCGCAGGCGCATATCGCCAAATACCCGGCCGGCCGGCAGCAGAGCGCGGTGTTGCCGCTCCTCGACCTGGCGCAGCGCCAGTCGGGCGGCTGGCTGCCGCGGGCGGCGATGCACCATGTCGCCGAGATACTCGGAATGCCGCGCATCCGGGTCTACGAGGTCGCCACCTTCTATACGATGTTCAACTTGAACCCGGTCGGGCGCTACCTCCTGCAGGCCTGCACCACGACGCCGTGCTGGCTGCGCGGCTCGGATGCCGTCGTCGACGCCTGTGAAAAGAAGCTCGGCATCGGCATCGGCGGCACCACCGAGGACGGGCTCTTTACCCTCATCGAGGTCGAGTGCCTCGGGGGCTGCGTCAACGCGCCGATCCTCCAGGTCAACGACGATTTCTACGAGGATCTCGACGGGCCCTCGACCGAGGCGTTGCTCGATGCGCTGCGCGACGGCAAGCCGCCGCCGGTTGGTTCGCTCGGCGGACGCCGCGGCTCGGCGCCGTCCGGGGGCAAGACCACGCTGACCGAGCCGCCGGAGCCCCCCGCGATGCAGGCGGCCCTCACTCAGAGCGAAGCCGGAGAGAAGAGCGATGCTGGCTGATCGCGACCGGGTCTTCACCAACCTCTATGGCGAGCATGACTGGCATCTCGCCGGAGCGAAGAAGCGCGGCGACTGGGACGGCACCCGGGAGGTCATCCAGAAGGGCCGCGACTGGATCGTCAACGAGTGCAAGGAATCGGGGCTGCGCGGGCGGGGCGGCGCCGGGTTTCCGACCGGGCTCAAATGGTCGTTCATGCCAAAGACCAGCGACCGCCCGACCTATCTCGTGGTCAACGCCGACGAGAGCGAGCCGGGCACCTGCAAGGACCGCGACATCCTCCGGAATGACCCGCACAAGCTGATCGAGGGCTGCCTCCTGGCCGGGGCCGGGATGGGGGTCGGCGCCGCCTACATCTATATCCGCGGCGAGTTCTACAACGAGGCGAGGCACCTCCAGACGGCGATCGACGAGGCCTATGCGGCGGGGCTCATCGGCAAGAACGCCTGCGGTTCCGGCTACGACATGGATGTCTTTCTCCATCGCGGCGCCGGCGCCTATATCTGCGGCGAGGAAACCGGGCTCCTCGAGAGCCTCGAAGGCAAGAAGGGCCAGCCGCGCCTGAAGCCGCCGTTTCCGGCGGCGGTCGGGCTCTATGGCTGTCCCACGACGGTCAACAACGTCGAGACGATCGCGGTCGCGCCGGCGGTCCTGAAGCGCGGCGCGGCGTGGTTTGCCGGGCTCGGGCGCCCGCGCAACACCGGGACCAAGATCTTCTGCATCTCGGGCCATGTCGAACAGCCGTGCAATGTCGAAGAGGAAATGTCGATCCCGATGCGGGAGCTGATCGAGCGCCACGCCGGCGGGGTGCGCGGCGGCTGGGACAATCTGCTCGCGGTGATCCCCGGCGGCTCCTCGACCCCGTGCCTGCCGAGCCCCATCTGCGCCGAGGTGCTGATGGATTTCGACAGCCTGGTCGCGCAGAAAAGCGGGCTTGGCACCGCGGCCCTCATCGTCATGGACAAATCGACCGACATCGTGCGCGCGATCGCCCGGCTGTCGCAGTTCTATAAGCACGAGAGCTGCGGCCAGTGCACCCCGTGCCGCGAGGGGCTCGGCTGGGTGTGGCGGGTGATGGAACGCATGGTCAAGGGCGAGGCCAATGTCGAGGAACTCGACATGCTGCTCGAAGTCACTACCGAGATCGAAGGCCACACGATCTGCGCCTTGGCCGACGGCGCGGTCTGGCCGGTGCAGGGCCTCATCCGCCACTTCAAGCCGGAAATGGTGCGGCGCATCCTCGAATACCGCGCGGCCGCACCGCGCCAGGCGGCCGCGGAGTAGGAGTCGCTGTGCTCAACACTTTAAAATGGCATTCCCGGCCAAAGCCGGGACCCACCGTTCCGGCGACTGAGCGCTGGATAAATGGGTCCCGGCTTTCGCCGGGAATGCAATCTCACGCAGGGGCGACGCGATGCCCAAGGTGACGATCGACGGACAGGAACTGGAGGTCGCGCCGGGCACGACGATCCTGCAGGCCTGCCAGCAGGCCGGGATCGAGATCCCGCATTTCTGCTACCACGAGCGCCTCAACATCGCCGGCAACTGCCGGATGTGCCTCGTCGAGGTCGAGAAGTCGCCCAAGCCGGTGGCGTCCTGCGCGATGCCGGTGGCCGAGGGGAACGTCATCCTCACGCAATCGGAAAAGGCGAAAAAGGCGCGGCACGGCGTCATGGAGATGCTGCTGATCAACCATCCGCTCGACTGCCCGATTTGCGATCAAGGCGGCGAGTGCGATCTGCAGGACCAGGCGATGGCCTATGGCTTCGACCGCGGCCGCTACGAGGAGACGAAGCGCGCGGTACGCGACAAGGATTTCGGGCCGCTCGTCGCGACCAGCATGACCCGCTGCATCCATTGCACCCGCTGCATCCGTTTTTTGACCGAGATCGCCGGGGTCGAGGAGCTGGGCGCGACCGGGCGCGGCGAGGATATGGAGATCACCACCTATGTCGAGCAGGCGCTGGGTTCCGAATTGTCGGCCAACATCGTCGATCTGTGCCCGGTGGGCGCGCTGACCGCGAAGCCCTACGCCTTTGTCGCGCGGCCCTGGGAGTTGCGCAAGACTGAGTCGGTCGACGTGCTCGATGCGGTCGGCAGCAACATCCGCATCGATGCGCGGGGCGCGCAGGTGCTGCGCGTCCTGCCGCGGCTCCACGAAGACATCAACGAGGAGTGGATCTCCGACAAGACCCGCTTCGCCCATGACGGGCTCAGCCGCCGCCGGCTCGACCGCCCCTATGTCAGGCGCGGCGGCCGGCTGGTCGAAGCCGAATGGCGCGAAGCCCTCGATCTCGTCGCCGACGGGCTTCGCTCGGTCCCCGGCGAGCGGATCGCTGCGATCGCGGGCGACCTGTGCGACGCCGAGGCGATGTTCGCCTTGAAGGCGCTGCTGGGCGGCCTCGGCGCCACCAGCCTCGATTGCCGCCAGGACGGCGCCCGGCTCGACGGCAGCTGCCGCGCTTCGTATCTATTCAACACGACGATCGCCGGGATCGAGCGGGCCGACGCGTGCCTCCTCGTCGGCACGAACCCGCGCTTGGAGGCGCCGCTCATCAATGCGCGGCTGCGCAAGCGCCACCTGCAAGGCGGCTTCCGGGTGGCGGCGATCGGGCCGGCGCTCGATCTCAGGTTTCCGGTGGAGACCCTGGGCGAGGGCGGCGAGGCGCTCGATGCACTGATACGCGGCGAGCATCCCTGGACCGAAATGCTGCGCGCCGCCAAGGCTCCGATGCTCGTCGTCGGACAGGGCGCGCTGGCGCGACCCGACGGCGCCCGGGTGCTCGGGGCGGCGCGGGCGATCGCCGAGAGTTTTGCCATGGTCCGGCCCGAGTGGAACGGGTTCAACGTCTTGCATCGCGCGGCGGCGCGGGTCGCCGGCCTCGATCTCGGCTTTCTGCCGGGCCCCGGCGGCAACGATGTCGCCGGGATTCTCGCGGGGTGCCGCTCGGGCGCGATCGAGGTGTTGTACCTGCTCGGCGCCGACGAGCTCGATCTGGCGGATACCGGGTCGGCCTTCGTGATCTACCAGGGTCATCACGGCGACCGAGGCGCGGCGCGCGCCGACGTCGTGCTGCCGGGCGCCGCATATACCGAAAAGGACGCCACCTACGTCAACGCCGAGGGGCGGGTGCAGCTCGGCCGGCGAGCGGTGTTTCCGCCCGGCGAGGCGCGCGAGGACTGGACGATCTTGCGTGCGCTGTCGGGCGCGCTGGGCCGTCCGTTGCGGTTCGACTCGCTGCCCGAACTGCGCGCGCAGATGCGCGCCGCCCATCCGCATTTCGCCGCAATCGACCAGATAGTGCCCGCCGAGTGGGGCGGCTTTGGCGAATTGGGGCCGCTCGATCCGGCGCCTTTCGTCTATCCAATTACCGATTTCTACCGAACCGACCCAGTGAGCCGCGCCAGTCCGACGATGGCCGAGTGCAGCGCTGCGTTCGGCCCGCCGAGCGCCACCCGGCAGCGGACCGGCACGCATGGCTAGAGAC
>DATCQF010000660.1:0-2378 GCA_036569735.1 Allostellaceae bacterium
CCGTCCACAGCACCGGGCCGGGCGGCGGATCGAGGCCGAACAGCCGGCCGAGCTGGCGCACCCGGTGCTCGCGCTGGTCGCCCTTGGCCATGACCCGGCGCTCGCCGGCGCGCAGCAGCCAGGCAAGCGCCGAGCCGCGCAGATCGACAACGAGATCCCAGCGCTGCCGGGCGGCGCGGGCATGGAGCACCAGCCAATGCAGCCCCCAGCGCTGTTTTGTCACCACCAGCACCCGCTCGAGCCCGGGGACCGCCTCGAACAGCGGCGCGGCGACCGGCCCGGCGGCGATCGTCAGGCGCGCCCCGGGAAAGCATTTGACGACATGCGACAACAGACCGGTCGACAAGACGGCATCGCCGATACGGGTGGCGGTTACGAACAGGATGCGCATTTCCCCGATCTCGGCGCCTTAATAGCCCGCGCGGAGTGGCTTGCCAAGCAAAGGGGGGCTTGCCAAGCAAAGGGGGCTTGCCAAGGAAAGGGCGGGCTTGCCAAGCAAGCCGCCGGCCTCCACCTCTAGCTGGCGGTAGCCGCTGATGTCGCGATGACAAGGATAAGCGCAATGGCGCAGGGTAATTTCGTCATCCTCGAAGACCGCGGTGTTCTTGCCGTCTCGGGTGCGGATCGCCGATCTTTCCTGCAGGGCCTCGTCTCGAACGATGTCGAGAAGCTTGCGCCGGACCGCGCGCTTTATGCCGCATTGCTCACCGCACAAGGCAAATACCTGCACGATTTCATCATGGCCGATGAGCGCGAGGCGATCTGGTTCGACGCCGAGGCTGCGCGGCTCACCGATTTGCGGCGCCGGCTGTCGATCTATCGCCTGCGCGCCAAGGTCGCGCTCGATGAGCGGCCCGACCTCGCGGTCGCGGCGGTCTTCGGCGCGGGCGCGCTCGCCGCGCTGGGCCTCTCGGGCGAACCCGGGACGACGCGGCAGATCGAGGCGGGGGGAATCGTGCTGATTGACCCGCGCCTCGCCGAACTCGGCGCCCGTGCGATCCTGCCGCGCGACAGGCTGCGCCCGGCGCTCGTCGCAGCTGGCCTCGCCGAGACTGATTTCGCCGCCTGGGACCGCCACCGCCTCACCCTCGGCATCCCCGACGGCAGCCGCGATCTGGTGCTCGACAAGTCGATCCTGCTCGAAGCCGGCTTTGACGAACTGCACGGCGTCGATTGGCAAAAGGGCTGCTATGTCGGCCAGGAACTGACCGCCCGGACGAAATATCGCGGCCTCATAAAAAAGCGCCTGTTCCCGGTCCGCATCGAGGGCCCGGCGCCGGCGCCCGGTACGATGGTGACGTCGAACGGCCACGATGCCGGCGAGTTGAGGTCGAGCCGCGACGGGCTGGGCCTCGCCCTCTTGCGCCTCGATGCGGTCGCCGAAGGCCGCAGCCTGTCGGCCGACACCGCGACGCTGATGCCGCTCCGGGCCGATTGGATGCGGATCGAAGGCGAAGATGCCCCTCACCCCAACCCTCTCCCCGTAGGCGGGGAGAGGGAGGGACCCGCGCCGTCAGGCGTGGGAGGGTGAGGGGCGAACGCTATACCGTGCTGGTGCCCGATTCGCCGGCCAACTCGGCCTGTGCGGCGGCGAGGCGCGCGATCGGCACCCGGTAGGGCGAGCACGACACGTAATCGAGCCCGATTTGGCGACAAAAGTGGATCGAGGCCGGGTCGCCGCCGTGCTCGCCGCAGATGCCGAGTTTGATGTCCGGCCGGGTGGCGCGGCCGCGCTCGACCGCGATCCGGATCATCTCGCCGACGCCGACGGTGTCGAGGGTCACGAACGGGTCGTGCTCGAACACCCCCAATTTCTGGTAGGCGCCGATAAAGCTCGCCGAATCGTCGCGCGAGATGCCATAGACGGTCTGTGTCAGATCGTTGGTGCCAAAGCTGAAGAACTCCGCGCTCTGCGCGATGTCGCCGGCGAGCAGAGCCGCGCGGGGAAGTTCGATCATCGTGCCGACGAGGTAGGGGATCGTCACGCCGGCTTTTTTCGTGACCTCGCCGGCGACCCGGTCGACGAGCGCCTTCAGGATGTCGAATTCGCGCCGCGTCGCGATCAAGGGCACCATGATTTCGGGCTCGACCGCCTCGCCGGTCTCCTGCATCACCAGGGCCGCCGCCTCGAAGATCGCCACCGTCTGGGTCTCGTAGATCTCGGGATAGGTGATGCCGAGCCGGCAGCCGCGCAGGCCGAGCATCGGGTTGGCCTCGTATAGCGCATTGGTGCGCTGGCGGATTTCGGCGACGCTCTTGCCGGTCAGCCGCGCCATCTCGTCGAATTCGGCTTCGGTCTTCGGGAGGAATTCGTGGAGCGGCGGGTCGAGCAAGCGGATCGTCACCGGCAAGCCATCCATCGCCTCGAAGATTCCCTC
>DATCQF010000661.1:0-3194 GCA_036569735.1 Allostellaceae bacterium
GGGCTTGCCGAGCCGCGCCGCGAGTTGGGCGTGCTCGGCGGTGGCGCCAGGGGTGGTGAACTCGATTCCCACGTCGCTGTCGCGCAACAGCTGTTCCGGGCTGTCGCCGACGGCGATCCCGACAGGGCCGAGCCCGGCCACCTCGCCGATATCCCGGCCGAGCGCGGCGCTGCCCGGCCTTGCGACGCCGCCGGCCAAGGCGCAGCCTTCGGCCGCGACGATATCGGCGATCAGCATGCGGCCGACCCGGCCGGCGCATCCGATCACCCCGATCCTGCTCTCGGCCATCCCCGCCTCCCGCCGTGTCCGGCAACAGCGTCATCCCTGCTTGCGGAAAACACAAGCGGAGCCCGTGATCGTTTCATCCCCGGGAGTTTTGCTCTACACCCCAAAAGGAGTTGTCATCCCGGCGAAAGCCGGGATCCACGCTTCCATTGTCTCGGGCGCGGATCGGTGGATCCCGGCCTTCGCCGGGATGACAACGGGAATTGGCTGGTTTCCCGGTTCGGTTCGTTCATGGCATTGCTCCGCTCGGTCGCCACGGTCGGCTCCTATACGCTGGTGAGCCGGGTGCTCGGCTTCATCCGCGACATCCTGACCGCGGCGATCCTCGGCGCGGGGCCCGTGGCTGACGCGTTTTTCGTCGCGCAGCGCCTGCCCAACCTGTTCCGGAGCCTGTTCGCCGAGGGCGCCTTCAGCGCCGCCTTCGTGCCGCTCGCCTCGGGGGCGCTCGCCGAGGGCGGCAAGCCCGCGCTGCGCGAATTTGCCGAGGAAGCCTTCGCCGTCCTCTTCGTCGTGCTCTTCGGATTTGTCCTCCTCGGCGAAATCTTCATGCCCTGGGCGATGGTGGCGATCGCACCCGGGTTTGGCGCCGATCCGGGAAAATTCGATCTCGCCGTCTCCTTGACCCGCATCACCTTTCCCTACCTGTTGCTGATTTCGCTGACCGCGCTGCAAGGCGGGCTGTTGAACGCGGTCGACCGGTTTGCCGCCCCGGCGGCGACCCCGATCCTATTGAACCTGTTCCTGATCGCCGCCCTTGTGTCGATGGTGCATTTCGGCCGGCATGACGGGTACGCACTGGCCTGGGCCTTGTCGGCGGCCGGGGTCGCGCAATTCCTCTGGCTGATGCTGTCGTGCATGCGGGCTGGGGTGGCGCTGCGCCTCAACCTGCCGCGCCTGACGCCGCGGGTCAGGGAGACGCTGCGGATCATGGGACCCGGGATCTTCGGCGCCGGGGTCACCCAGCTCAACCTGGTGATCTCGACCGCCCTCGCCTCCCTGCTGCCGAGCGGCTCGGTCTCCTATCTCTACTACGCCGACCGGCTGAACCAGCTGCCGCTCGGGGTTGTCGGCATCGCGATCGGCACCGCGATCCTGCCGTCCTTGTCGCGCCAGGTGCGCACCGGCGACGTTGCGGGCGCCGCCGCGACGCAGAACCGCGGCGTCGAACTGGCGCTGCTCTTGACCCTGCCGGCGGCCGCCGCGCTCGTCGTCCTGGCCCGGCCGATCCTCGCGGTCTTGTTCGAGCGCGGCGCCTTTGGGCCCGCCGAGGCGGCGGCGACCGCGGCGGCGCTTGTCGCCTATGCGCTGGGGTTGCCGGCCTTCGTGCTGGTCCGGGTGCTGGCGCCGGGGTTTTATGCCCACCGCAACACCGCGACCCCGGTCCGGGTGGCGGTCGCGGCGCTGGCCCTCAACCTCGCGCTGACCCTGGTGCTGATGCAGTTCCTCGGCCATGTCGGGGTGGCGATCGCGCTGTCGGCGGCCGGCTGGATGCAGGCGCTGAGCCTCCTGGTCCTGCTGGCGCGGCACGGGCATTTCCGGCTCGACCGGCGGGCGCGAGGCAACATTCCGCGGATCGCCGCGGCGGCGCTCCTCATGGCCGGGGTCCTCATCGCCCTCAGGCTGCTGCTCGCCCCGGCGCTCGCCGGCCCGGCGCTGTTGCGGCTCCTCGCGCTGGCCGGGCTGATCGCCGCCGGTTTATGCTCGTTCGGCGGGTTGATCCTTGCGCTGAGGGTGACCGGTTGGCAGGAGCTGCGCGGCCAGTTGCGGCGGCAACCGGCTTGACGCAAATCCCGTGGCGGCGATAACAGCCGCACGCCCCTCGCATTCGAGGTCACATGAACCGAATTTTCTCCGGCATCCAGCCGACCGGCAACCTGCATCTGGGGAATTACCTCGGCGCGATCCGCAACTGGGTGGCGCTGCAGCACGATTACGAATGCATCTTCTGCATCGTCGATCTGCACGCGCTGACCCAGCCGCAGGACCCCGACGAACTGCGCGCCGCGACCCGCGAGGTGACCGCGGCCTATATCGCCGCCGGGATCGACCCGCTGCGCTGCATCATCTTCAACCAGAGCATGGTCAGCGCTCATGCCGAGCTCGGCTGGCTGCTCGGCTGCCTCACCCCGCTCGGCTGGCTCAACCGGATGACCCAGTTCAAGGAGAAGGCCGGCAAGCAGCGCGAGAATGCCGGGCTCGGCCTCTATGCCTATCCGGTGCTGATGGCGGCCGATATCCTGCTTTACAAGGCGACGCATGTGCCGGTCGGCGAGGACCAGAAACAGCATGTCGAACTGGCCCGCGACATCGCGGGCGCCTTCAACCGGCGCTACGAGCGCGATTTCTTTCCGCTGCCCGAGCCGCAGATCTTCGGCGAGGCGACCCGGGTCATGAGCCTGCGCGACGGCACCAAAAAGATGTCGAAATCCGACACCTCGGATTATTCGCGGATCAACATGACCGACGATGCCCAGCTGATCGCGCTGAAGATCCGCCGCGCCAAGACCGACCCCGAGCCGCTCCCCGACAGCATGACCGCGCTCGAGGCCCGCCCGGAGGCGGACAACCTCGTCGGCATCCATGCCGCGCTTTCCGGCCTCACCCGCGAGGCGGCGCTGGCGCGCTGTGCCGGGCAGAATTTCTCGACCTTCAAGGAGACGCTGTCCGAGGTCGCCGTCGAGGTGCTCGGCCGGATCGGTGGCGAGATGCGGCGCCTCCTGGCCGACCCCGGCCATATCGACGGCGTGCTGCGGCAGGGCGCCGAGCGCGCCGCGGCGATCGCGCTGCCGGTATTGCGCGAGGTCAAGGAGATCACCGGCCTCCTTTCCCCCTGACGGCGGCCCCCGAAGCGCTGACCCTGCGGCGGCGGCGCCAAAGCTCCGGCATCGCGCGGGCGCCCTCTACCAAAG
>DATCQF010000662.1:0-6459 GCA_036569735.1 Allostellaceae bacterium
CTGAGGCTGCCATAGACGCCGTCATTGATGTAGAGCGCATCGCCGCGCCGCAGCTCGACCTGCACGACGACCGAGCCGCCGCCGGCGACCAGCGCCCGTCCGGGTTCGGCCCACAGCTGCACCGCGCCCTCAAAGCGCGCAGCGGCGGCATCGCCGATCGCCTTGAGGTAATGGCCGAGCGGCGGCGGGATGGTGTCGGGGTAGCTGACCGGGAAGCCGCCGCCGACATCGACGATATCGACCGCAACCCCGGAGCGCGCGACCGCCTCGGCGGCAAGCGCCAGCGCATGCGCATAGGCCGCGGGGTCGACGCATTGCGAGCCGACGTGGAAGGCGATGCCGAGCCGGGCCGCATGCGGGCGCGCGGCGCGCAACAGCTCGGCGGCCTCGCCGGCCGAGACGCCGAACTTGCCCGAGAGGTCGTAGGCCCCGCCTTGCGCGACGGCGAGGCGCACGAAGAGACCCAGGGTTGGCGGCGCTCCGACGAGCCCGACCGGCACCGTCTCCTGCACGATCTTCGCCAGTTCGTCGGCGCTGTCGAAGGCGAAATCGGTGACCCCATGCTCGGCGAAGGCGGCATGGATCGCATGGCGCGCCTTGACCGGGTGCATGAAATGAACCTCGGCCCCGGGCAGTAGACGGCGTACCAATGCGATCTCGGGGAGCGAGGCGCAATCAAAATGGCGCACGCCGCCGGCCCACACAGCGCGCAGCACGCGCGGCTCCGGGTTGCACTTCACCGCATAGAGTACGTCGCCGGGAAACCCGTCGACAAAGCGCCGCGCGGCCACGGCGATCGTCGCCGGGCGCAGGCATACGAGCGGCTCGACCGGGCGCTCGCGCGCCACGACGGCATCGACCGAGGGAAGAAAACCGGTCCGTGCCGGACGCGGCGTAACAAGGCGGAGTTTGGCCATCGCACGATCCTCCAAAACCAGGAGGCGGCACCGCGCCCGCACGCGTTAAAGGCGGGGCGGTGTCAGGTCGGGTGAATGGCGCTAAGGGGCGATAGCGCCCCGAAGCGTCAACCGATCATGCGAGGTCTTCGTTGCGCAACGCGCGGGGTGGCCAACATATCCGTTTCCCTTAAGGATACCGGCCCACAGGTGACCGGCTCTGCCGAAAGAGACGCGTTACGTCGTAGCGGCACCCCCGGGGGAAATGGGGTTCTAGGCACGTGCGATTGCGTCGCAGCGGTAGATAGTCCGCTCGGCCCCCAATGCAAGAAATAAAATGGTGAATTCTTTCGGTCGCTCAGCGACTTGCGCGGGGTGCGAGGAGCGCGAGGTAGTCCCAGGCGAGGGTCGCCGCGGCGAGCGCGGTGATCTCGGCGTGATCGTAGGGCGGCGATACCTCGACGACATCCATCCCCTGGAATTTGAGGCCGGCGAGACGGCGCAGGATCGCCTGGGCCTGCCAGGTGGCGAGCCCGCCGATCTCCGGGGTGCCGGTGCCCGGTGCAAAGGCCGGGTCGAGCGCGTCGATGTCGAAAGTCAGATAGGCCGGCGCGTCGCCGATGACCTCGCGGATCCGCTCGGCGGTGGCTCCCGGCCCCGCTTCATGCACCATCTCGGCAAAGAGGATGGTGACGCCCTTGCCGACGGTCCAGTCATGGACCCTTTTGTCCATCGGCGAGCGGATGCCGATCTGCACCATGCGGCGCGGGTCGACGAGGCCCTCCTCGATCGCATGGTAGAACGGCGAGCCGTGCCCGTAACGCTGGCCGAAGCTTTCCGGCCAGGTGTCGACATGCGCGTCGAAATGCACCAGCGCCAACGGGCCGTGGCGCGACGCCAGCGCGCGCAGCAGCCCGAGCGTCACGGTGTGGTCGCCGCCCAATGCGACAATGTGGTTGAGCGGCCGCGCCTGCGCCTCGATCGCCGCGAGCGTGCCGGCGGTGTCGCCGTGGGCAAGGCGGAAATCGCCGATATCGGCGATGTCGCCCTCGGCCGGTTTCCACCAGGCGACCGGGTGGTCGCCGTCGACCAGCATGCGGCTCGCCTGACGGATCGCCGCCGGGCCGAAGCGGGCGCCCGGCCGGTTCGAGGTGCCCAGATCATACGGAATGCCGGCGACGCAGATCGCCGCCCGGGGATCGCTGCGTTCGATCCCGAGAAAGCTCGGCCGGGTCGCATAGGTCGGGACGGAAATCATCGTCTCAATATAGGAACCGGCAGTGCGTCCTTCGAGACGGCGCACCGCGCCTCCTCAGGATGACGTTCTTCCTTAATTATATCAAAAGCTTACGTCATCCTGAGGAGGGCCCTGCAGGGGCGCGTCTCGAAGGACGCATCAACGCCCATTTGCGTCCCCTAGCCCCGCTGCTACAGCGGTTTTTCGTAGAACACGCTGGCCCTGATCCGGCGCGGTGGCAGGCCGGCATAATGGCCGAATGCACCACAGCGCCGGAAACCGTAGCCCTCGTAGAGGCCGATCGCCGCCCTTTGGTGGATTCCGGTTTCGAGCCGCAGCACGGGCTTCCCCGCGTCGCGCGCTGCCTCCTCGATGCGGGCGAGGAGCGCCTTCCCCACGCCGCGCCCGCGCGCCGCTTCCCGGGTGTACATGCGCTTCACCTCGGCATAGCCGTCGAACAGGGCGAGCGCACCGCAGCCGACCGCCGCATCACCCAGACGGGCGACAAAAAACCGGACGTTGGGCTCAAACACCTGCTCGATCGTGAGGCCGTGCCGTTGATCGGGCTCGTAGAGGGCGCCGAGCACCTCGTCGAGTTCGGCGACCAGTTCTCGCGCATCTTGTATCGGCCCGGCGAGGTGCTCGACCCTGATCTCCATGAAGAAGATCCCTGTGCCACGGGACCGACCCTCCCCCGCATGCGGAGGAGGGAGGGACCCGCGGAGCGGGACGGTGGGGGTCGGTTCGGCTACACCCGCTCGAGCACCATGGCGATGCCCTGGCCGACGCCGACGCACATCGCGACGAGGGCGAAGCGCCCGCCGGTGCGGTGCAATTGGCGCGCCGCGGTGAGCGCGATGCGCGGGCCCGAGGCGCCGAGCGGATGGCCGATCGCGATCGCGCCGCCATTCGGATTGACCCGGCTGTCGTCGTACGCCACGTCGAGCCCGCGCAGACAGGCCAGCACCTGCGTCGCGAATGCCTCGTTGATCTCGATGACGTCGATGTCCTTGATCGTGAGGCCGGCGCGATCGAGCGCCTTTTTCGCGGCCGGCACCGGGCCGAAGCCCATGATCCGCGGCTCGACGCCGGCGACGCCGGTCGAGCGGATGCGCACCAAGGGAGTTGCGCCGGCGGCGTCCCCCGCCTTCCGACTGGCGACGATCATCGCGACCGCGCCGTCGTTGATGCCCGAGGCGTTGCCGGCGGTGGTGACGCCGTCCTTGAACAAAGGGCGCAGTTTCGCGAGCGCCGCCATGTCGGTCTGCGGCCGCGGATGCTCGTCCTCGGAGACGCTGACCGGCCCTGCCCGCCCGCCCGGCACCTCGACCGCGATGATCTCGCCGGCGTAGAACCCGTCGGCCTTGGCCGCGGCGTATTTGCTTTGCGAGCCCGCGGCAAAGACATCGGCCTCCTCGCGGGTGATCTGGTAGTCGCGGGCGAGGTTGTCGGCGGTCTCCGGCATCGTGTCGCCGCCGAAGCGGCCCTCGACCTTGGGGTTGGGAAAGCGCGCGCCGATCGTCGAATCGAAGACCCGCATGTCGCGGCCGAACGGCGCCTCGGCCTTGCTCATCACGTACGGCGCGCGGCTCATGCTCTCGACCCCGCCGGCGACGAAGATATCGCCCTCGCCGCAGGTGATCGCCTGCGCCGCCACCCCGATCGCGTTGAGCCCCGAGCCGCAATTGCGCTGCAGGACCGAGCCCGGGATCTCGATCGGCAGCCCGGCGACGAGCGCGGCGTGGCGCGCGACGCAGCGGCTGTCCTCGCCGCCCTGGTTGGCGCAGCCGACAACGACATCCTCGACCTTGTCGGCGGCAAAGCCGCTTTGCGCGACGACCTTGGCGATGATTTCCGCGAGCATGTCGTCGGGTCTGAGGCGCGCGAGCGCGCCGGCATGGCGTCCAAAGGGGCTGCGCAGACCGGTATACATATAAGCGTCAAGCATGGATCGATTCCTCCCTCAATCCCGCATTCCCGCGCGCCCGGGCCTCGCTGTCAAGCGCCCGCAAACAGGATCTGGGCGCGAGACTCCTGCGCCCGCGACGTTTGCGTTATGATCGAATGAGTTTCGCCGCGAAGAGGGAGGCCGCGTGGCGCAACACGACGCCGACGATCACCCCGATACGCACGGCCACGGCCACGGCCTCGGCCCTGTCCACGCCCACGCCGGGGCGGCCGGCGATTACGGCCGCGCGTTTGCCATCGGCATCGGCCTCAACCTCGCCTATGTCGCGGCGGAGGCGGGGTTTGGCGTGGTTTCGGGGTCGTTGGCGCTGCTCGCCGATGCCGGACACAATCTCGGCGACGTGCTGGGCTTGGCGCTGTCCTGGGGAGCGGCGGTGCTGAGCCGGCGCGGGCCCACCCAGCGCTTCACCTATGGCCTCAGATCGAGCTCGATCCTCGCCGCGCTCGCCAACGCGATCATCCTCCTCGTGGTGACCGGCGGGATCGCCTGGGAGGCGGTGTTGCGGCTGTCGCACCCGGTCCCGGTCGCCGGCGCCACGGTCGCCTGGGTCGCGGCATTCGGCATCCTCGTCAACGGCTTTACCGCGCTGTTGTTTGCGCGCGGCCGGAACCGCGACCTCAACGTCAGAAGCGCCTTTCTTCACATGGCGGCCGATGCCGTGGTCACCGCCGGCGTCGTCGCGACCGGGATCGCCATCGCGCTGACCGGCCTCCTCTGGCTCGACCCGGCGGTCAGCCTCGTCGTCTCGGCGGTCATCGTCTACGGCACCTGGGGCCTCATCAAGGATGCGACGGGCCTTGCCCTCGATGCCGTGCCGGAAGGGATCGACGTGGCCAGGGTGCGCGCCCATCTCGCGGCGCTGCCCGGGGTCGGCGAGGTCCATGATCTCCACATCTGGGGGATGAGCACGACCGAGACCGCGCTGACCTGCCACCTGGTGATGCCGGGCGGCCATCCGGGCGACGCCGCGCTCGGCCGGCTCGCGCGCGAGCTCGACCAGCATTTCGGCATCCATCACGCGACGATCCAGATCGAGCTGGCCGACAGCGACGAAATCTGTGCGCTCACCCCCGAAAGCGTCGTGTAAGCAACATTCGAAGCCCGATGATTCGCCCGACCGGCAAGGACCGCGGCGCCGGTCGCGTTTTCGGTTCGAAGCTGTATCGCGCGGCCATGGGGAGGCCTGCGTTGCGGCCCCAGGATCAAGCTTTTCTTAATATTATCATCGGTATACCGGATGCTGATAAGCGCATGCATCGAGTGGCGGCAGCCGGCCGAGTTGCGCGAGGCGAGCCCCTCCCGATAGAGTAGGCGAATAGACCCTCGGGTGGGGTAGCTGTGAGGAGCGTGATGTCGATGATCCGCATTGTGGGCCGCGTGGCCGCCGCAGGCCTGGTGTGCTCTTGGCTGGCTCTGCCGGCCGCCGCCGATGGCCTGAGCCGTTTCAAGGAGGCGATGAAGGGGGCGCCGGACGGCGCGCTGACCTACAAAAGCGGCAAGGCGCTCGGCGACAACGGCTTTGTCCTCGAAGGGGTGGTGGTGACGCCGCCCGCGGACGCGACCCCGGCCGGCAAGACCGAGCCGATCGAGATCAAGCGGGTCGCGGTCGAGGATTTCGACTTCGCCGCGGTCGACAAGAACGCGCCGCCCAATTTCATCAAGATGCGGGTCGAGGGCATCGTCATCGGAGCGAAGCCGGCCGCGGGCGTCGACCTCAAGGAGCTTGCCGGCATCGACAAGATCACCGCCGATTTCCAGCTCGATTACCGGCTCGATCCGGATAAGAAGACGATGACGCTCAGCAAGCTCGAGCTCGACCTCAACGGGCTTGCCCGGCTGGAGCTCTCGATGATCCTCGACGGGGTCAGCGCCGAATCGGTCGACAAGCCCGAATCGGCGATGAACGATGCGACGCTGCGCACCGCCACGTTGCTTTTCGATGACCGCTCGCTGTTCAGAACGGTGCTGCCGGCCGCCGCCAAGATGCAGAACATCGAGGCCGACGCCCTGGTCAAGATCGGCAAGGTGATGCTTGACGGGTTGCGCGCTGGACAGGGGACGGCAACCTTGGCCGTGCTCGACGCGCTGGGCTCCTACCTGGAAGACTATAAACAGCCCAAGGGGCCGTTGCGCGTGACCCTCAACCCGCCGGGCAAGACTTCCGCCGCCACGCTCTCCGCAATGACCAACCCGGACGAGGCGATCGCGGCATTGGGGCTGGTGGTCTCCTATGCCGGGACCCGCCCGCAGCCGACGCCCGCGCCGGCGAGCACCGCGCCGGCGAGCACCGGCGGAAAGTCCGGCTGCACCCCGGGAGCGCGGTTTTTCGTCATGCACGCGGACGCCTGGTGGTCGGT
>DATCQF010000663.1:0-5394 GCA_036569735.1 Allostellaceae bacterium
CTTATGGCTGGCGCCGCCGCCGCGCCGGCTCGGCGTCGTCGTGCACGAGTTGCGCGGCGGCGTCGCCGCCCCGCGGCGGTGAGGCGCCGACCTCCCTCCCCCGCCCGATCCCCACTGCGTGGTTCGCCTCTCCGCCGCGCCACCCGGCGGGAGCCGCTCCGACCGCCGGGTCAGCATGCGTTTTATCTGATTGATTTTTCGGCCGATTTAGGCGCTTCGTTGTAGCGCTTTTCGCCATGCGGCGACGGCAACCCATGAGGGACCATGCTCTATTACGCCTATCAAGCACAATGCGATGCCTTGGCGCCGATGCGGCTGTTTGCGCAGACCGCCCGCGACCTGCTCGATCACCCGTGGTCCCTGGTCGCCGATCTGCCGATGGTGCGCGACGCCGTCGCGGCGATGGACCTCTTGTCGCGCACCCGCATCACGCACGAGCGCCCGGCCTTCGGCATCGACCGGGTCACCATCGACGGGGCCGAGATCGCGGTCAGCGAAGAGGCGGTGGCTCTCCACCCGTTCTGCCGGCTCGTGCATTTTAAGAAGGCCGCCCCACTCGATCAGCCGAAGCTTCTCGTTGTCGCACCGCTTTCCGGGCATTTCTCGACGTTGCT
This sequence comes from Allostellaceae bacterium, assembly GCA_036569735.1. Taxonomy (GTDB): domain Bacteria; phylum Pseudomonadota; class Alphaproteobacteria; order ATCC43930; family CGMCC-115725; genus DATARH01. Next base: position 615 of record DATCQF010000663.1, read on the forward strand.
GCGCGGCACCGTCGCAACAGTGCTGCCCGACCATGACGTCTACCTGACCGATTGGGTCAACGCGCGCAGCGTGCCGGTCGAGCACGGCCGGTTCGATCTCGACGACATGACCCTCCTGATCGTCGACTTCATCCGCCGACTGGGACCCGGCTGCCATGTGATGGCGGTGTGCCAGCCCTCGGTCCCGGTGCTGGCCGCGGTGTCGCTGATGGCGGCGGCCGATGACCCCTGCCAGCCCGCCTCGATGGTGCTGATGGGCGGCCCGGTCGACCCGGCGGCCAACCCGACCGAGGTCAACCGGTTTGCCGAAGCGCATTCGCTCCAATGGTTCGAGCACATGGTGATCACCACGGTGCCGGCGCGCTATCCCGGCGCGTTCCGCCGGGTCTATCCCGGGTTTCTGCAGCTGGCGGGGTTTCTCAGCATGAACCCCGACCGCCATATCGACGCGCATTGGCGGATGTTCCGCCAACTCGCCGAGGGCGATGGCGACAGCGCGGCGGCGACCCGCGCGTTCTATGACGAATACAGTTCCGTCATGGATCTGACGGCCGATTTCTATCTGCAGACCGTCGACCGCGTGTTCCAGCGCCACGATCTGGCGCATGGAGGCTTCCGGGTGCGCGGCGAACTGGTCGATCCCGGCGCCGTCGAAAAGACCGCGCTGATGACTGTCGAGGGCGAGCGCGACGACATCTGCGCGCCCGGCCAGACCGCAGCGGCGCAGGCGCTCTGCCGCAACCTCCCGGCGGCGAAAAAGACCCACCACCTGCAGCCCGATGTCGGCCATTACGGCGTCTTCCACGGCCGCCGCTGGGACAACGAGACCTACCCCAAGGTCCGGGCCTTCATCCGGACGCACAGCTGATCGCAATCTGCGTCATCGAGATTGCCGCGCTTCGCTCGCAATGTTTGCCATTGCGAGGAGCGCGGCGACGAAGCAATCTCGGCGAAATCAATCTCCAGCGGAGGGAACGCGATGCCGTTGCGCAGCAAGGTCGTCATCACCTGCGCCGTCACGGGGTCGATCCATACCCCGACGATGAGCCCCTATCTGCCGCTGACCCCGGACGAGGTGGCGAAGGACGCGATCGCCGCCGCCGAGGCCGGCGCCGCGATCCTGCACCTGCACGCGCGCGACCCGAAAGATGGCCGGCCGACCCCGGACCCCAAAATCTTCATGCAGTTCCTGCCGCGGATCAAGCAGGCGACCAACGCCGTCATCAACATCACCACCGGCGGCGGCCACGGCATGACCCTCGACGAGCGGCTGGCGGCGCCGTTGCGCGCCCGGCCCGAGATGTGCTCCCTCAACATGGGCTCGATGAATTTCGGGCTCTACCCGATGCTGGAGCGCTACAAAGACTGGAAGTACGAATGGGAGCCGCAGTTCCTCGAAATGACGCGCGATTTCATCTTCCGCAATACCTTCAAGGACATCGAGCGGTCTCTTAAGGAATTGGGCGAAGGCTGCGGCACGAAGTTCGAGTTCGAGTGCTACGATGTCGGGCACCTCTACAACCTCGCCCATTTCCTCGACCGCGGCCTCGTCAAGCCGCCGCTCTTCGTGCAGACGATCTTCGGCATCCTGGGCGGGATCGGCGCCGACCCGGAGAACCTCGCGCACATGAAGCGCATCGCCGACAAGCTGTTCGGCGATTCCTACGCGTGGTCGATCCTCGCCGCCGGGCGCCACCAGATGCCGCTCATCACGATGGGTGCGATCATGGGCGGCAACGTGCGGGTCGGGCTCGAAGATTCGCTGTGGCTCGGCCGCGGCCAGCTCGCCACCGGCAACGCCGACCAGGTCACCCGGATCCGCTCGATCCTCGAAAACCTGTCCTTGGAGATCGCCACCCCCGACGAAGCCCGCTCGCTTCTGCAGCTGAAGGGCGGCGACGACGTCGCGTTCTAGCCGCAAGCTATTCCGCCGCGTCCTTCATCTTGTCGTAACGGCCGGCCGGAACGATCTCGGCGACGGTCCCGTCCGGGGAGCGGTATTTGATCGGGACCTCGCCGGGCTTCGACAGGATGACCCCGCCATTGGCCGCGACCTTGGCGGCAAAGGCCTCATGGTCATCGACCTCGATGCCGAAATGGTGGATCGCCGGCCCGACGCCGACCATCCTGGCCTCCTCATCGTCCTCGCTGTCGTAGATCATCAGCGCGAGGTCGATATTGCCGTCGGTCAGGTGCCGCGAAATATGGCCGCGCGAGCGCCCGGTATGCACCTGGCGAAACCCGTAGACGTTCTCGTAGAACTTCGTCGCCGCTTCGAGGTCGGTGACCTTGAGCGCAATGTGGTTGATCCGCGGCATCAAATTTCCCCTCAGCCTGCCTTCCGTCGCTGCGCTTCCATGTGGGAGCGCAACACGGCGTTCATGCGAGTGCGAAAACCCTCGCCGCCCGCGCGAAACCAGGCCAGCACGTCGTCGTCCACAAAAAGGACTGTGTCTCGCATGTGGGCCGGAACAACCAGAGACGCGTCGCTCCAATCGGCATCGATTGGGCAGGCATCGGGGTCTTCCGCCACGGCCCTGGCGATGTCCTCGTCGGTCATCGCGTCGAGCCGGGCATAATCGGTCATATCCGGTTGCTTACGTGCTTCTTCAAGCGTCATTCGCACGATACGCTCGGGTTTCGCGTTCATTGGCTTTCCTTGCGCTGATGATGCGCCGGTTCGGGCCTCGCCAAGTGTAGATGACAACATAGGCACGGCCATCGATCTCGCCAACGCATCTGATCCGCATCTCGCCATAGTTGCGCCGCTGATCGAACCGCTCCACGACGCGCCCTCGGAAGACCTGCACTGCACGCCGAAAGTCGACGCCGTGTTTAGCCAGATTATTTTCGCGCTTTGCCTCGTCCCATTCGAACGGCATCAGCCTACGTCGCTCGCACCATAGCGGAGATCAAGCCAGGGTCACGCCGCATTGCGCAGAAAGCGGTCGACGCCGTCGTCGCCGGTGGTGCGGTCGAGTTCGCCCTGGCCGATCAGGTAATGCACGTGCGCCAGCGCCTCGCCGAGCGCGAAGCCGGTCTGGTGGCGGTCGAGCCGGCGCTTGAACAACACCGGCATCAGTTGGGCCGCGCTGTGCGGGCGCTCGCACGCGGCGACCACCTCGGCGCAGCGCGCGTGGTGATGCGCGGCGAGTTCGTCGATGCGGGTGTGGACGCCGTGGAACGGCAGATTGTGCGAGGGCAGCACCAACAAATCGGCCGGCAAGGCGCCGCGCAGCTTGTCGAGCGAGGCGAGGTAAAGGGCCAGCGGGTCGCCGCCGGGCTCGTGCGCCTGCACACTGATGTTCGGCGAGATCTTCGGCAGGATCTGGTCGCCGGCGATCAACACGCCCTGGTCGGCGCAATAGAGGCAGGCATGCTCCGGCGCGTGGCCCTCGCCGATGATGACGCGCCACTCGTGTCCGCCGATAAGGATGACCGTGCCCTCGCCGATCCGGTGATAGGCCGGCGGCACCGAAGGCACGCCGCGGCGGTAATTGCCCTGGCGCTCGGCGAAAATCGTGGCAGCTTCGTCGTCGAGCCCGGCGCGGTGGGCGAAGTCGTGGCGCAGCTTGGCCGAATCCTCATTGCCGTCGCGCGACATCATGCGGGCGTGCAGCCATTCCTTCTCGGTGATCCATAAGGGCACCTGCCAATGCTCGGTGAGCCAGCCGGCAAGGCCGATATGGTCGGGATGAAAGTGCGTCACGATGACCCGCCCGATGCGCCGCCCGCCGAGTTCGGCGGCGAAGATCCGCTGCCAGGCCGCCTTCGATTCCGGCAGGGCAAACCCGGTATCGACCGCGGTCCAGGTCGGCCCGTCGTCGATCAGCCACAAATTGATGTGGTTGAGCGCGAACGGCAGCGGCATGCGCAGCCACAGGATCCCGGGGGCGATCGGGATGATTTCGCCGGGCTCGGGCGGCGTCGCGACCGGAAAATGCAGCAAGCCGTCCATCAACAAACCTCGCGCAAACCCCAATAAATCCGTGCCGCGAATTGACCGGCGAAGGTGGACCATGCAGGAATGGCGCGCAAGCACCCCGCCCGCCGGTCAGCCTTGCGCCGCCGCCGGACATTCACCCATTCGAGGAGTCCGATGCGCGATTTCAATGTACCCGGCCGCTCGGCGGCGATGGCGGCAAACGGCATGGCGGCGACCTCTTCTCCGCGCGCGACGCTGACCGCGCTCGACGTGTTGCGCGCCGGCGGCAACGCGGTCGACGCCGCGATCGCCGCGGTGGCGATGCAATGCGTCGTCGAACCCGAGAGCACCGGGATCGGCGGCGACTGCTTTGTCCTTTATTCGAAGAAGGGCGCGCTGCCGATCGCGCTCAGCGGCGCCGGGCGTGCCCCCGCCAAGGCCCATATCGAATGGTACGCCGAGCGCCAGATCCGCGAGATCGGGGTGCAGACCCCCCATGCGGTGACGGTCCCGGGCGCGATCGACGCGTGGTGCCTCATCAATCGCGAACACGGCACCCGGCCGATGTCGGAACTGCTCGAACCGGCGGCGCAGGCGGCCGAGGACGGCTATGTCGTGACCCCGCGGGTCGCCCATGACTGGGCCCGCAACATCGGGAAGCTGCAGGACCCGATCACCGCCAAAGTCATGTTGCGCGACGGCAAGGCGCCCAAGGCCGGCGACACGATGCGCAACACTGCGCTCGCCCGGACCTTGCGCCGGATCGGCCGCGAGGGGCGCGAGGCGTTCTACGAAGGCGCGGTCGCGCGCGACATCGTCAATCGTCTGAAGGAACTGGGCGGGCTGCACGAGGAG
>DATCQF010000664.1:0-4174 GCA_036569735.1 Allostellaceae bacterium
GCACATGCGGGTGGTGCGCTCGCAATATGCCCATGCCGTATTGCGCGCGGTCGATGTCGCGGCGGCATTGGCCGCTCCGGGCGTCGTCGCGGTGTGGACCGGCGCCGACATCGCCGATCTGCCACCGATCGATTTCCGCGACCCGGCCGGCGAGGCATTGCGCCCCTACCGCCAGCCGCTGTTGGCGCGCGACCGGGTGCGTTATGTCGGGGAACCGGTCGCCGCGGTGTTCGCGGCCGACCCGTATCTGGCCGAGGATGCGGCGGACCTCGTCACGGTCGAGGCCGACGAGCTGCCGCCGGTGCTCGACGCCGCCGGCGCGCCGGGCAGCTTTGCCGCCGGGCTCTCTACCGAGGCCATCGTGCTGCGGGCCGGGTATGGCGACGCCGATGCGGCGTTTGCCTCGGCCCATGCGGTGATCGCGCTCGATCTCGAAATCGGCCGGCACAGCGGGGTGCCGCTGGAGACGCGGGGCGCGCTTGCCTGCTACGACGCCTCACGCGATGTGCTGGAGCTCTACGGCGCCGCCAAGGTGCCGCATCGCAACCGCGACGCCCTGGCGCGTATGTTCGGCCGCGGCTCAGCGGGGGTGGTGCTGAAGGAAGGCAATACCGGCGGCGGGTTCGGCATAAGGGGCGAGCTCTACCCCGAGGATTTCCTCGTCTGCCTCGCCGCGCGGCGGCTCGAGCGGCCGGTCAAGTGGATCGAGGACCGGCGCGAGCACCTGATGGCGGCCAACCACTCGCGCCAGCAGCGCCACCAGGCCCGGGTCGCGGTCGATGCCGACGGGGTGGTCCTCGCCCTCGAAGATGAGTTCTACCTCGATCAGGGCGCCTATGTGCGGACCCACGGCGCGCGCGTCCCCGAGATGACGATGGCCATGCTGCCCGGCCCCTACCGCATCCCGGCCTATCGGGTCACCGGCCATTTTCGCCTGACCAACAAGACCCCGGCGGCGACCTACCGCGCCCCCGGGCGCTACGAGGGCAGCTTTGTGCGCGAGCGCCTCATGGACGCGGTCGCCGACCGCCTCGGGCTCGACCGGCTCCTGGTACGGCGACGCAATTTGATCACCGCGGCGCAGATGCCGTTTACCCGGGCGTTGAGCGCGCTCGGCACCGACATCGTCTACGATTCCGGCGACTATGCGCTGCTCCTCGACAAGGCTCTGGCGAAGATCGGATGGGACTGGCTGCAGGTAGAACTAAAGCGCCGTCGCGCCGCCGGCGAGCTGGTCGGCGCCGGGATCGGCATCTTTGTCGACAAGGGCGGGCTCGGGCCCGCCGACGGCACCAGGGTCACCGTCGACACCACCGGCGCGGTCGAATTGGTCACCGGCGGCTCCAATGTCGGCCAGGGGTTCGTCACCGCGATGGCGCAGATCTGCGCCGACACGCTTGGGGTCGATTACCGCCGGGTGCGGGTCGTCTACGGTCAGACCGACCGCATCCAGTACGGCATCGGCGCGCATGCCTCGCGCGCCTCGGTGATGACCGGCGGCGCGACCCATGCGGCGGCGCTGAAGCTGCGCGCCAAGGCGCTGGAGATGGCCGCCACGCTGCTGCAGGCGCGGCCCGACGAACTCGACATTGTCGACGGCGTGGTGGTCCATCGCGATCGTCCCGGCGGTCCCTCGATCGCGCTGGGCGACATCGCCCGGCACCTGGCGCCCGACTCGGCGACCCTCGGCGAGCGCGATCCCGGGCTCACTGCCGAAGGCTGGTTCCGCACCTCGCACATGACCTACCCCTATGGCGTGCAGATCGCCGTCGTGCGGGTCGATCGCGATACCGGAGGGGTGACGGTCGAGCGCTACCTCTGCGCCTACGACATCGGGCGCTCGATCAACCCGATGCTGGTCGAGGGCCAGCTGGTCGGCGGGGTCGTGCAGGGGCTCGGCGGCGCCCTCTCCGAGGAGTTCCGCTACGACGCACGCGGCGAGCCGCTCAGCGTCACCTTCGCCGATTACCTGATGCCGACCGCGAGCCAAATCCCGCCGATCGAAATTCTGATCACCGAGGACGCGCCGAGCCCCCTCAACCCGCTCGGCATCAAGAGCGCCGGCGAGGGCGGCATCACTCCCGTAGGCGCGGTCATCGCATCGGCGATCGACGCCGCGATCGGCATCCCCGGCGGCGTGACGCAGCTCCCGATGACCCCACAACGCGTCAAGGCGCTGCTCCGCGCGAAGGCGACGGAAAGGGGCGGGTAGTGGCTCAGTTCGAATGTCTCCAATCGGACCCGAAGCGGAGCGTTCGCGACACCTCGGTTTTCATCTGATAATCGATGAGTAAACGTTTTTCAACGTGACCCTCGAGGTGAGCCTTGTCAGAGATTTCAGTATCCTGCGACGGGCGCGATTTGCTCTCCGGCTTCCAGGAAAAGGTAGCCGCCAGCGAGAACGGTGGCGCCGCTGCCGTGTGGATCGCCAATCACCTCTTCCAGCGCGACCCGATCACCCTGGCGGCAATGTCGCTCGCGCAAACGAAGCGCATGCGTGTCACGCTGATGGCCATGAGCCCGCTCACAATTCATCCGGTGCAAGCGGCAATGGCGGCTGCCACGCTCGACGAGTTCTTTCCGGGGCGCGTCACGCTGTGTCTCGGTGTCGGCGCGCCGGCCGATCTCAAGTCTGTCGGCATCGCGGCTGAGAGGCCGTTGCGAATCATGCGCGAGGCACTGGAAATGGCGCGCGCCTTGCTCGCTGGAGAAACGGTGCAGGTTGCCGGCGAGTTTTTCTGTGCGCGCGGGCGCCGCTTGGCCTCTGGCGCACGGCTCGTCCCGCTCGTTTTGGCCGCATCGGGGCCTCGGATGCTGGAGCTTGCCGGAGCTGCCGCTGATGGCGTGCTCATTAGCGCGGGAACATCGGTCGAGTTCGTCAAGCGATCGCTTGAGCACGTCCATCGTGGCGCCAAGGGACGGTCCGTGCGTACTCACGCAGTGGTCTACGCTGCTGTCGACGACGACGAGACGCAAGCCCATGACCGCCTTCGGCGCATTCTGGCGATCTTACTGCGGGGCAGTCATCACGCGCCAAATTTGGAGCAGGGCGGGACTGCATTGGACCAGTCCGCGTTGAGCGAGGCAGTGACGGCCGAGAATTGGACGCGCGCGGAAGCCTTGATCACCGACGACATCGTAAGGCGTCACGCGGCGAGTGGTCGTCCGGAGCAGGTGCGGGTACGGCTCGCTGCGTATCAGGCCGCTGGTCTCGACGAAATCGTCGTGTCCGGTGCGCGCGACGGGCCGCAAATCAGTCAAATTATGCGTGCGGCCTGATCGCGGATCTGACATTCAAATCGAGACTCTGCACCGCTGCGGGGCGGCTTTCCTTCCTCTTCTGTGGTATGAGAATCGTAGGCAGCCCTATCCCCTTGTCGGATGTCAGACGATGAGCAACCTCGACAGCCTTATCCAGGATCTGGTGATCGCCAACCGCATCCTCGCCAAGGAGGAGGTGGTCGACGCCTACGGCCATGTCAGCGTCCGCCACCCCGATCACCCCGACCGGTTTTTCATCGCGCGCTCGCTCGCCCCCGACCTGGTCGGCCCCGAGGATATCGTCGAGCTCGGGCTCGACGCGCAGCCGGTCGGCGGCGACGGGCGCCAGCTCTATCTCGAGCGCTTCATCCACGCGGCGATCTTTGAGGCGCGGCCGGATGTCATGGCGGTCGTCCATGCCCATGCCGAGGACACCCTGCCGTTCGGCATCGCCAGCGCCACCCGCCTGCGCCCGGTGATCCACGCCGGAAGCTTTATCGGGACCGAGGTGCCGGTGTGGGACATCGCGGACAGTTTCGGCGACACCAACGTCCTCGTCACCAACATCGCGCAGGGCCGCGACCTCGCCAAATGCCTCGGGCCCAACAGCGTCGCCTTGATGCGCGGCCACGGGTTCTCCTCGGCGGCGCGCTCCCTGATCGAGGTCGTGCGCCTCTCGGTTTACCTGCCGCGCAACGCGCGCGCGCTGATGCGCGCAAAGCAGCTCGGCGGCGACATCAAATACCTCTCGCAAGGCGAGATCGACGCCCGCAACGCCGGCTACCGCCCCTATTCGCCCGAGACCTGGCGCACCTGGGAATACTGGGCGAACAAGGCCGGCTGCGGCCACCTCCTGACCCGGCCCGACGAACCGCCGAAGCGGTGATGTCGCTGGATTCCCGCCGTTGCGTCC
>DATCQF010000665.1:0-2248 GCA_036569735.1 Allostellaceae bacterium
GGCGACCTCATGGGCCAGGATGGTCTTGCCGGTGCCGGGCTCGCCCTTGATGAGGAGCGGGCGCTCGAGCGCGATCGCGGCGTTGACCGCGACCTGCAGATCCTGCGTCGCGACATAGGTTTGGGTGCCCTCGAACCGTTGCATTTCCGGTGCTGTCCATTGCTGCTGATTGTCATGAAATAGCAGGCATAGGGCGGATGAGCGAAGCGTAATCCGCCGATGTCGGCGCCGCTGGTTCGGCGGATTACCTGTCGCTCATCCGCCCTACCTTTGTTTCTCAGTCCTGGGGCGCGAACCAGAGCGGGCAATTGTAGTCGATCGTCACCTCGTCGCCGGCGGCGATCGGCAGGAGCGCCACCAGATCGAGCGTGCCCTGCGCGAGGTTGCGCCTGACCCGCGCGCGCGGCCGGCGCGAATGGTTGCACAGCGCGACGAGCCCGAGCGCGACCGCGCCCTTGCCTCCGCCTTTGGCATCGCCATCCCAGGCAAAATAATAGTCGTGCAGGATGGTCTGATCGAGCAGCTTCAACTGGCTCGGCGGTATGATGATGACCGGGGCCGCCTCGATCAGCGTGCCCGCGGCAATCGGGGCGCTGGCGAAGACGCCGCGGCCCTTCTGCGGATCGTCGCGGATTTCCAGGCGGTCGTTCGGGACCGGGCGCAGGCAATCGCTGGTGCGCTCGGCCACTGCTCGGCGCGCCGCGGATGCGGCCACCCCAGCCCCCCTTAGCCCGGCGGCGGCTCAGGCGTGATCGCGCGGGCGGTCACCGGCTCCCACTGGGGCGGGCGAGGCTGATGCGCCGGCGGTCGAGGCCGCGGCGCCAGGGGACGTCGTCACCTGGGCCGGCGGGTTGGTAGCGGTCTCCTCGTCGGGTTCCTTCATGCCGGATTTGAACGCCTTGATGCCCTTGGCAAAGTCGCCCATCACGCTGGAAATCTTGCCCTTGCCGCCGAACAACAGCACGCCCACCCCTAAAACGAGCAGCCAGTGCCATATGCTGAGAGAACCCATTAGCCGACCCCAGACGCTGAACGTCGCGACAGTTTAGCAGACGCGGCGCCGATTTTCGCGGCGAATCGCGGCTCACCTGTTCGCGTTTCTGTGCTACGAGGTCGTGCCGAAATCCTCGAAAATCAAGCCCGAACCCAGCTGGATACCGACCGATGTCCTATTTCCCGCCGCCGCATCCCGCATGGGAACACGGCGAACCCCGATCAGCCGGTCTCGACCCCGCGGCGATCGCCGGCGCGGCGCGCCATGCCGCCGAACACGAGACGCCGTGGAGCCGCGACCTCGCCCATATGGTCGCGACGGATTTCGGCGAAGCGCCGCCGTGGAACGAGACGCTCGGGCCCACGCGTCCGCGCGGCGGCCCGAACGGCCTCATACTGCGCGGCGGCCGGATCGTCGCCGAGTGGGGCGATACCGCGCAGATCGACCTGACCTTCAGCGTGGCGAAGAGCTACCTCTCGATCCTCGCCGGGCTCGCCTGGGACCGGGGCCTGATCGGCGACCTCAACGAACCGGTGCGCAAAACGGTCGACGATGGCGGGTTCGACCCGCCGCATAATCACACAATCACCTGGCATCACCTGTTGCAGCAAACCTCGGAATGGGAGGGCGAATTGTGGGGCAAGCCCGACCTGATCGATCGCCACCGCAGCGTCGGCGGGCGTCCGGCTTCGGGCAAAAAGGGTACGCACCGCGATCTTGAGGCGCCCGGCGGGTTCTGGGAATACAACGACGTCCGGGTCAACCGCCTCGCCCTCGCCTTGCTGCGCCTGTGGCGCCGCCCGCTGCCGCAGGTCTTCCGCGAATTGGTGATGGAGCCGATCGGCGCCTCGCCCGATTGGGAGTGGCACGGCTATAGGAATTCCTATGTCGAGATCGACGGGGAGCGGGTGCAGTCGGTCTCCGGCGGCTCGCATTGGGGTGGCGGGGTGTTCATCCACGCCAGGGACCAGGCGCGGATCGGTCTCCTGCTGCTGCGCGGCGGGGTGTGGGGCACCCGGCGGATCCTCTCCGCGGAGTGGATCCGGCGCTTGCGCGAGCCCTGTGTGCTTTACCCGCAATACGGCTATCTGTGGTGGCTCAACACCGGCCGCCAGATGTATCCGAGCGCCTCCGAGGCAAGCTATTGCGCCAGCGGCGCCGGCGGCAACCTGACCTGGATCGACCCGGACAACGACATCGTCGCGGTATTGCGCTGGATCGACCCGGCGTCGCGCGACGGCTTCAGGCGTCTGG
>DATCQF010000666.1:0-9020 GCA_036569735.1 Allostellaceae bacterium
GCGCCAATTGCTCCAGGGGTTGCCCCAGCCGCCGCCGCCCCAAGGCCGCCCCCAACCACCGCCGCCGCCCCAGCCGCCACCGCCCCAATTGCCCCAGGCGAGACGTTGTTCGCCGGCGGGCTCACTCGTCTGCTCCGAAGCACCCGACACCGCCGAGACGGCATCGCGGATGGCAGCGAGCCTATCCGACACGCGCTCAGCCTGCGCCGCGGAAGGCTGCACCGGCTCCTGGCTCGCCGCGCCCGGCGCCGCAGAGCCGAGCAGCACGGCCACGCCGAGCGCACCGGGGGTCGCAAGCTTCGACACGACGTTTAGGTATTTCTGCCGCAGCGACAACAGTCCCTCCATCATCATCGACCGATGGCTCGCTGCCATCGGCATCGCACAACATACGGCCGCTCGTCGGGTGTGGCTCGTCAATGTCCGATGGACACCGCACGGCCGCGAGGACCTCAGGGCGCTAACCTAGCGCACAATCGACAGCGGCGTCAATTTTAGCCGGTGGTTCGTCAGGCAGGCCGGGTCCAGGGTGGGGCAAGTGCCAGAATGCGCGCATAGACCGGGCAGTCCGGCTGGTGCGCTCCCGGCAGATAGCCAAGGCTCATCAGAAACTCGCCGACGATGAGGCCGCCGGTGAAGCGGAAATTCTGCCGGAAGAGGCGCGTCCACTCGTCCGGCGGGCGCGGATGATGCGCCTCGAGCCAGCGGTGGAACGAGCCGTGCGACCGCCGTAATTCCTGGATGCGCCGTGCATTGGCGATGACGGCCGCGATCTTCTGGCGGTTGCGCACGATGGCGGGATCGCCGAGCAGGCGACGGGTGTCGGCCTCGCCGAACCCGGCGACGCGATCGACCGCGAAATCGGCGAAGGCGGCGCGAAAGGCCGCGCGCTTTTTCAGAACAGTCAGCCACGACAGCCCGGCCTGGTTGATTTCGAGGACCAGGCGCTCGAACAGCACCGACTCGTCGGCGGCGGGAAACCCGTATTCCAGGTCGTGATAGGGCCCGTGCAGCGGATGATTGGGGGCGGCCAGGCAATAGGCGGCGCTCATGCCGGCGATCATCGGCGATCGCCAATCCCGGCGCCAGCCCTTCAGCTTCCCGTCACGAGCCGCGGAAGCTGAACCACGGCTCATGCACGACGATGTAGATCCCCAGCCAGATCACCGCGGCCAGCGCGGTGGTCAGCGCGAGCTTGCGCGCCAAGAGCGGATTTTGCGGCGCGCCCGCGGGGCCGCCGACATCGCCCGGCTCGGCCGGCGTGATCCACAGCGGCAGTACCGCGAACAGCGTCACCCACCACACCAGGATGTAGACGACGCTTCCGGTCAGCCAGCCCATGCCGGGCGCTTAGGCCTGTTCCAGCTCTATGAGGGTGCCGCAGAAATCCTTGGGGTGGAGGAACAGCACCGGTTTGTCGTGCGCGCCCAGATGGGGTTCGCCATCGCCGAGCACCCGGGCACCGGCGGCGCGCAACCGGTCGCGCGCGGCGATGATGTCGTCGACCTCGTAGCACGTATGATGCATGCCGCCGGCCGGGTTCTTGTCGAGAAAGCCGCGCACCGGCGACTCGGCGCCGAGCGGTTCCAGGAGCTCGATCCGGCTGTTCGCCAGCTCGACAAACACCACCGTGACGCCGTGCGCCGGCAAGGCAACGGGCGCCGAAACTCGGGCGCCGAGGACGTCATGGTAGCGGGCCGCCGCGGCGGCGAGGTCGGGCACGACGATCGCAACGTGGTTGAGCCGGCCGATCATCGGCCCTCCTTACAGCCTTACCAGCTGGATTTCGATCAGCGGCCGCTTGCCGAAGCGCTCGTTGAGCGCCCGGCGCAGCACCCGGCGGGCAGCCTCGCGCAGCTGGTCGTCGTCCTGCCGCAGTTTCGCCGGGAGGCCCTCCATCGCGTCGGCCAGCGCATCGCACAACGCCGCCGCCGGCTCGGCATTGGCCTCCGCGAGACCGAGGAGGCTGACCTGCGGCGGCGCCGCCAGCGCGCCCCGGCGGTCGACGACGATGGTCGCGACGACACTGCCGTCGCTGCCGATCCGCCGGCGCTGCTGCAGCACCGCGCCCTTGAGCGGCAGGAGGCTCTTGCCGTCGCTGACGATGCGGCCCACTGGAACCTCGGCGACGACCGACCCGCCATTGCGATCGAGGCGCACCAGATCGCCGTTCTCGATGACCAGCGTTTCCTCGACCTGGCATTGCATCGCGAGATCGGCGTGGGCGGCCATGTGGCGCGCCTCGCCATGCACCGGGATCGCGATGCGCGGGCGGATCATCTGGTACATGTGCACCAACTCGTCGCGCGCCGGATGGCCCGAGACATGGACGAAGTGATCGGCCTCGGTGACGATGTCGATCCCCATCCGCACCAATTCGTTGTGCAGCCTGGCGATCGGCTTCTCGTTGCCGGGGATGATGCGCGATGAAAATATGACGACGTCGCCCTCGTCGAGGCTAATGTTCGGGTGATCGTCGCGGGCGATCCGCGCCAGCGCCGCGCGCGGCTCACCCTGGCTGCCGGTGCAGATCAACAGGATTTTTTCGCGCGGGACATAGCCCGCCTCGTCCTCGGTCAGAAAGCGCGGCACATCGGCGAGGTAGCCGTTCTCGCGCGCCGCCTTGTCCATCCGCCACAGCGAGCGGCCGACGAGGGCGACGTCGCGGTCATGGGCGCGCGCGGCATGCGCGATCGTCGAGAGGCGCGCGACGTTGGACGCGAAACAGGCGACCGCGACCCGCCCGCCGTAGCCGCCGATCAGCTCGGTCAGCGAACGCCTGAGATCGCCCTCGGAGCCCGAATGGCCGGGCTTCAGCGCGTTGGTCGAATCGCAGACGATCGCCAGCACCCCCTCGTCGCCGACCGCGCGCAGCCGCGCCTCGTCGGTTGACGGGCCGATCAACGGATCGGGATCGAGCTTCCAGTCGCCGGTATGCAGCACGGTCCCCGCCGAGGTGCGGATCACCACCGCGTTCGGCTCGGGGATCGAATGCGTGAGGGTGATCAGCTCCAGGTCGAACGGACCGATCGTAAAGCGCCCGGACAAGGGCACCGTGTTGATCGTGACCTGGCCGGCGAGCCTGGCTTCGACCAGCTTGGCGCGCAACACCGAGGCGGTGAACGGCGTCGCCCATACCGGGCAGCGCAGCTGCGGCCACAGATAGGGGATCGCGCCGATATGGTCCTCGTGCGCGTGGGTCGCGACGATGCCGAGCAGCTGGTCGCGCCGCTCGACGATAAAGGTCGGATCGGCGATCACCACGTCGATCCCGGGCTGCGTGTCGTCGCCAAAGGTGACGCCGCAATCGACAATCAGCCACTGGCCGCGATAGCCGTAGAGGTTGAGGTTCATCCCGATCTCGCCGGCGCCGCCGAGCGGGAGGAAATAGAGCGCGTCCGGATCGTGCTGCGAGATCCCGTCGGCCAGCTGCGGCAGGGCGAGGTTCATCGGGTGGCGTTGCGACGATAGATCAGCTGCAATCCCCAAAGGCTCAGGTCGGGGTCGACCTTGTCGATCGCATCGGTCGCGCCGTCGAACAGCGGCGCGAGGCCGCCGGTGGCGATCGTGCGCATGGCGGCGCCGAACTCGGTCTTGATGCGGCCGACCAGCCCCTCGACGAGCCCGATATAGCCCCAGTAGATGCCCGACTGCATGCAGCTCACCGTGTCCTTGCCGATGACGCGCTCGGTGCGCTGGATCGGAATGCTCGGCAGCTTCGCCGCCGCCATATGCAACGCGGCCAGAGACAGGTTGATCCCCGGTGCAATCACGCCGCCGCAGTAGTTGCCGTCGCCGTCGACCACATCGAGCGTCGTCGCGGTGCCGAAATCCACGACGATCAGCGGCCCCTTGTAGCGGTCGTGCGCCGCGACGGTATTGACCAGACGGTCGGCGCCGACTTCCTCCGGCCGATCGACCAGCGCCTTGGTGCCAAGCTTGACGCCCTTGGCGCCGACCATGAGGGGATCGGTCTTGCAATATTTGCGGCACAGGGTGACGAGGTTGAAATTGATGTCGGGGACGACGCTGGCGATCACCGCGCCGTGCACGTCAGCGCGCGCCAGCCCCTCCAGCGACAACAGATGATCGAGCCAGACGACATATTCGTCGGCGGTGCGCTTGACCTCGGTCGCGGTGCGCCAGCTGCCCTTGAGACCCTTGCCATCCCACATCGCGAACACGGTGTTGGTGTTGTTGGCATTGATAGCGAGCAGCATCGCCCCCTCCTCAGCCGAGCGCCGGAAAGACCTCGCCGGCGGCGATGCGCCGGCGGCCTTCTTCACCCTCGAGCACCAGCGCGCCGTCGTCGTCGAGATCGAGAAACCGGCCGAACAGCGTGCCGCGTTCGAGGCGCACGCGGACCCGTTCACCGAGGCCGCTCGCCCGCGCGAGCCAGGCCGCGCGCACCGGCGCGAACCCCGCCTCGCGCCAGCGCCGCGCCCAGATGTCGAAATGCCGGACAAAGCCGCCGAGCAGCACCGCCGGGGTGATTCCGATCACGCCTTCGGCCGCGAGCGAGGTCGCCGGGAACTCGACATCATCGGGCGCGACAATGATATTGACGCCGATCCCGGCCACCACGAAATCGACGCGGTCGCTTGCCGCATTCTCCGATTCGAGGAGGATGCCGGCGAGCTTCTTGCCGTTGACAAGGAGGTCGTTCGGCCATTTGTAGCGCAGCTCCATCGCCGGCCTGGTCAGAGCGGCGAGCGCATCGCCGAGCCCGAGCGCCGCGACAAAGCCGAGTTGCGCCGCCCGCGACGGCGCGCCGGCGGGCCGCAGCACCAGGGACAGATAGAGATTACCCGGCGGCGACAGCCAGGTGCGGCCGCGCCGTCCGCGCCCGGCGGTCTGCTCGCCGGCCCACACCAGCGTGCCTTCCGGGGCGCCGGCTCGGGCCAGCGCCTTCGCCTCGTCATTGGTGCTGCCGAGCGTCTCGAAGCGGTGCAAGCGACAGCCTTCGGGCAGCGTCGGGACCGCTTCGGTCATCGCGTAAACCCGATCATCGCGCGAACAGGGACGCCGCCGCAGCCTCGGCGCCGCCGACGATCGGGTCGGGCAGCAGGATGAAAAACATCGTCAGTCCGGCGGCAACGACGAGGACCCACTTCAATTCGGCGGCGATCGGCCGGTCGAACGAGCCAAGGGGCTCGTCGAAATACATCACCTTGACGATGCGCAGATAATAAAACGCACCGACGACGCTGGTCACGACGCCGATCACGGCGAGTCCCACGAGGTGCGCGTCGATCGCGGCGAGAAAGATGTAGAGCTTGCCGAAGAACCCGGCGGTCGGCGGGATCCCGGCGAGCGCGAACATGAAGATGCCGAGCGCCAGCGCGAGACCCGGCTGGGTGCGGCCGAGCCCGGAGAGGTCGGCGATGCCTTCGAGCATCTGGCCGTTCTGCCGCATGCACAGGATGACTGCCCAGGTGCCGAGGTTCATGAACAGATAGATCGCCATGTAGACGAGGATGCCGCGGATGCCGGCGGGGCTCGCCACGGCCAGCCCGATCAAGGCGTAGCCGACATGGCCGATCGAGCTGTACGCCATCAGCCGCTTGATGTTGGTCTGGGCGATCGCGGCGACGGCGCCCAGCACCATCGAGGCGACCGACAGGAACACGATGATTTGGCGCCATTCGATCATCAGCCCGCCGAACGGCTCGATGAGGAAGCGGACGAAGAGCGCGATCGCGGCGATCTTGGGGGCGACCGAGAAGAATGCGGTGACCGGGGTCGGCGCCCCCTCGTAGACATCGGGGGTCCACATGTGGAACGGCACCGCCGAGACCTTGAAGGCGAGCCCGATTGCGACCAGAACGAGCCCGATGATCAGCCCGGCCGAGGGCTTCGCGCCGCCGCCGAACAACTCGCCGAGCACGGCAAAGCTGGTGGTCCCGGCAAATCCGTAAATCAAGGAGGCGCCGTACAAGAGGAGGCCCGAGGCGAGCGCGCCGAGGACGAAATATTTGAGCCCGGCCTCGGTCGAGCGCACCGAATCGCGGTCGAAGCTGGCGACGACGTAGAGCGCCAGGCTCTGCAATTCGAGGCCGAGGTAAAGCGTGATCAGGTCGTTGGCCGAGACCATGACCATCATGCCGGTGGTGGCGAGGAGTATCAGGACCGGGAACTCGAAACGCGCGATGCGGCCTTCCTCGTTGTAGTGGAGCGACAGGATGATGCTGACGGCCGAGCCGATCAGCACCAAGGCCTTCATGAAGACCGCGAAGGCGTCGGTGACGAACATCCCGTAAAACCCGATGCGGCGCTCGCCCCCGAAGAGGCCGGAGACGACAAGGACGGCGATCAGCAGCGCGACGGCGAGCCAGGATACGAGGCGGGCCGACCCCTCGCCGCGGAATACCCCGATCAGCAACAGCGCCATCGCGCCGCAGGCCAAGAGGATTTCCGGCAAGGCCGGCGAGAGAACGGGGAGCGCGAGAGTGGGCATCGCGCCTAACGCTCCCTATCCGCATTCCCGGCGAAAGCCGGGACCCACTGATCCGCCTGCGGAGCGGTCGCCAAATGGGTCCCGGCCTGCGCCGGGATGACGCTCGCTGCGGCTCGCGCCACCTTTTGCGCGGCGCTGGCGCGCTGCACGATGTTGTCGACCGAGGCACGGATCGGGGTGAGGAACGAGGTGGGATAGACGCCCATCCACAGCACCAGGATGAGGAGCGGCGCGAACACCATTTTTTCGCGCGGGGAGAGATCGAGCATGCCGCGCAGATCCTCGCGGGTGATCGTGCCGAAGATGACCCGGCGATAGAGGTACAGCATGTACATCGCGCCGAGGAACAACGCGGTCGCGGCGAGGAAGCACTCGAGGGTCGACACCCGGAATGTGCCGAGGAGGATCAGGAACTCGCCGACGAAGCCGCTGGTGCCGGGCAGCCCGACCGAAGCCAGCATCAGGCACATGAAGACAAAGGCATAGGCCG
This sequence comes from Allostellaceae bacterium, assembly GCA_036569735.1. Classification (GTDB taxonomy): domain Bacteria; phylum Pseudomonadota; class Alphaproteobacteria; order ATCC43930; family CGMCC-115725; genus DATARH01. Next base: position 6,948 of record DATCQF010000666.1, read on the forward strand.
GCATGCGCTCGGCCAGTCCGCCGTAGCGGTCGATGTCGCGGGTATGCAGCCGGTCGTAGACGACGCCGACGATCAGAAACAGCCCGGCCGACACGAGGCCATGGCTCAGCATCTGGATCATCGCGCCCTGCACCGCTTCGCTGGTCACCGCAAAGATGCCCATCGTCACGAACCCCATATGGGCGATCGAGGAATAGGCGATCAGCTTTTTCATGTCGGTCTGGGCGAGCGCGACAAACGAGGTGTAGATCACCGCGATCGCCGAGAGCGCGAACATCATCGGGGTGAAGTATTCCGAGGCGAGCGGAAACATCGGCAGGGAGAACCGCACGAACCCGTACCCGCCCATCTTCAGGAGGACGCCGGCGAGGATCACCGACCCGGCGGTCGGCGCCTCGACATGGGCATCGGGCAGCCAGGTATGCACCGGCCACATCGGCACCTTGACCGCAAACGACGCGAAGAAGGCGAGAAACAGCCATTTCTGCAGATCGGCCGGGAAGCTGTGCGCCAGCGCCACCTCGATATCGGTGCTGCCGGTCTGGAAATAGACCGCGAGGATCGCCAGGAGCGACAGCACCGAACCCAACAGCGTGAAGAGAAAAAACTTGAACGCGGCATAGACCCGGCGCGTCCCGCCCCACACCCCGATGATCAGAAACATCGGGACCAGCACCCCCTCGAAGAACACATAGAACAAGACAAAGTCGAGGGCGCAGAAAATGCCGACCATCATCGTCTCGAGGACGAGGAAAGCGACCATGTATTCCCCAACCTGGTTGTGCACCGAATTCCAGCTCGCGGCGATGCACAGCACGGTCAGGAGGGTCGACAGCAGCACAAAGAACAGCGATATGCCGTCGATCCCCATGTGGTAGCTGATCGTGACCCCGCCGATCGTGATCCAGCGCGCCCGCTCGACAAACTGAAAGGCCGCGGTCGTCGGGTCGAAGTCGATCCACAATACGATCGACAGCGCGAAGACGATCAGCGAGGTCGACAGCGCGATGTTGCGCGCGTTGCGGGCAACGACCGCCTCGTCGCCCCGCGCGAGCATGATGAACCCGGCGCCGACCAGCGGCAGAAACGTAACCAGCGACAAGAGCGGCCAGTGGCTCATGCCGCCCCTCCTCTCTCGCTCGAATCCTTCTCGTCATGTCCGGGCTTGACCCGGGTATCTACGTGGCGTTTCGCTACGCAAGACGTGGATGGCCGGAACAAGTCCGGCCATGACGGCTGTAATTGTGGCGTGTTCACTGGCGCGCTCATCGCGGCAGGAGGTACCAGGTGACCAGCGCGACGACGCCGATCAGCATCGCGAACGCGTAGTGATAGACGTATCCGGTCTGCAGCCGGCTCGCCTCGCGGGCCAGTTCGCGCGTCGTCGCGGCGATGCCGTCGGGCCCCAGGCCGTCGATGATCAGGCCGTCGCCGGTCTTCCACAGCCCGTCCCCGAGCGAGACGGCGCTCTTGACGAAGAGCCGGTCGTAAAGCTCGTCGAAATACCATTTGTTCAACAGGAAGAGGTACAGCGCGCGGAAGCGCAGCGCCAAAGCGGGCGGGATGCCGGGGCGCAGCACATAACAGAAATACGCCACCGCGATCCCGGCGAGCGCGGCGACCAGCGGCAGATAATCGACCAGCGCCGAATTTTCATGCGCAGCACCGATCGAATCGTGGCCGGGCAGCACGAGGATCGAGCTCTTCCAGAATTCGCCGCGCCCGTCGCCGACGAAATATTCCTCGGCGAAATAGCCCGCGAAAATCGCGCCGGCGGCGAGGACAAACAGCGGGATCAGCATGACCCAGGGGCTCTCATGCACATGGTGCATGGTTTCCTCGTCGGCGCGCGGCTTGCCGTGGAAGGTCATGATCAGGAGGCGCCACGAGTAGAAGGCGGTCAGAAACGCCGTGAAGACGCCGAGAACGAACGAGTAGCGCCCGACCGCCGTACCCGAGGCCCAGGAGGCGGCGAGGATCGTGTCCTTCGAAAAAAAGCCGGCGAAGAACGGGATGCCGGCCAATGACAAGCTGCCGATCCACATCACCGCATAGGTGTACGGAATCTTGTTC